>JBDUCK010000185.1:0-6888 GCA_040003485.1 Ferruginibacter sp.
TTTCCTTTTAGTGAATCTGTACTGTTGTACACTGAATCTATTGTTTTATCCAGATGATCTAAAGTATTGTAGTAAGCTTTTTGGAGAGAGTCGCTTATTTGCCGGGCATTTTTTTTATCATCACCTGCATTAATTATTACGGCTGTATTATTTTGTGCATGCTTAAAACTAAATTGGTAACCCCAGCTCCATAGCAATGCAATAGATACAAGCAGAAGTAGTATTGATGCAGAGAGTAACAAAAGGGTTTTAGAATCTTTCATGTAAAAAAAACTATTGCTCTAGTTGTTGATTAACGTATGCAGATATCCAGCCTACCTGACCGTTTTTTACCAGGTAAAATTGTTTCTTTTCATACACACCTTCAAATTGACGCATGATATTCAACAACAAAGCTGTACCCGCCATTAAAGATTTCTGATCAAAAACCTGGTTCACTCTTTTTACTTCGTTAATGATGGTTTGTTTATCTAATGATTTATCATTAATTGTGGCTGCAATGTCTTTATCGGAAATAGAAGAATAATTATTTAACAGCCTGTCGCTGAATTTTACCACATCATCAAAACTAACTGGAACCACAGGGTTTTCTATTAATTCTGGAAACATCAAGGTGGCGACAGACCAGGCAATACCTCCGCTGAAAGCCACATAGTCGCTCATATTGTAAGCATTGCTTACGTTTACTGCGTATACAATTTCTGAATTGGCATCTCCCATAAGTACCCGGTAGAGATTTTTATTATAAGCAGTGGAGCTCTTATCATCACTCATTCTTTTTTCTGTAGCATTGGCCACACTTTTAGTACCCCAGGTAAGTTGAAATAATTTTAAGTCTTTTGTATTACCATTTGGAAAAAAACCGCCCTTAGTATTTCCGCTGCCAATGTCAATTAAAAATGTGCTGTATCGCCTGTCATCAGGTACAATACCCAGGTGAGAAAGCCTCGCTTCTTCTTTCACATCCACCACTGCTACCTGACGGGATGGATCATTAATTCTTATTTTAAAAGAATCCGCAAGTTTAACGATCCAATCAGTCATATTTGCTTTTTCGGCCTGCACTTTTACGCCACTGCTCACTACAGTATAAATGCGTGATGCGGGTATATGATATTCTTTTAAAGCAGTATTATATAAATTATAAAATGACAATAATGTAGCCGAAAATGTAGGTGCTGAAAAGCTGATAAAATCTGTATTGGATGAGGTATCTTTTAAAATATTAAATGCATTTTCTTTTTGGTTGTTTTTACCAATTTCAAGAATACTCATTTTAACTCCTTTAGATCCAACTTCTATGCCGGCATACAGGGTAGAATTTTTATATTTTAAATTAAATTTTGGTTGTGCAGATAACTGGCATGCATAAATAAAATAACATACAAGTAAAAAGAAACGTTTAAAATAAAAATGAAACATAATAAGGGAATGGTTTTGTCATTGAAATTAATAAAATATCATCAGCAAGCTATACTAACATTGAATTTGTGAAAAAAATGTGATTAAGAATACCACGCCGCATTATCATTATTTTGCATGTGCAGCAAACGAATTACACGAATAAAAGATTTTAGCAAAGTAGACTGAAACTATTATATTTGTCCCGAATTTGGTTCAATTGATATTTTATAAAGAATTTATCATTGATTAAAAGGGAATCCCGTTGCATTCGGGAGCTATCCCCGTAGCTGTAAAGCCAGTTCCGCTGCAGGCGGAAAAACTTTTGAACATCCTTAGCCACTGTCCGCCATAGGCGTGATGGGAAGGCGTTTCAAAAGCTGGCAAGCCAGAAGACCTGCCAGGTTCTATTTAATCATCATTCAGCTTTCGGGTGAAAGGCTAAGAAGATACTGCATTGCTGATGCACTATTTCCTTGCACTCCCTGTTGGCCTTAACCCATCTGTTCATTGTTTTGAAAACAGGCTTCCGCCATATCTATTTTTTTACGATTGGTTTATCAATATGCTTTAGTGCAAAGGCGCAATCAGTAGATACTTTGCCTGCTGTAAAATTATCTGCCCAAAAAGTATTGGATGAAAGAAAAACAGTACTGCCTGCACAGCAATTAAACAAAGAAGCTCTGGCAAAATTAAACAGCATTTCTGTAGCTGATGCCGTAAAGTTTTTTGCAGGGGTTTTGGTAAAAGATTATGGCGGTATTGGTGGGTTAAAAACCGTTTCTGTCCGTAGCCTTGGGGCCAGCAACACGGGTGTAATGTATGATGGAATTCTCTTGAGCGATGCACAGAGTGGCCAGGTTGATCTTGGTAAAATTTCACTGGATAATATTGAAAGTATTACTTTGTTTAATGCACAGCCGGTAGAAATTTTATTGCCTGCCCGATCCTATGCATCTGCATCAATATTAATGCTTAAAACCACCGTTGAAAAATTTGATGCCGAAAGAAAAGCAACTGCTAAACTTGCACTGAAAGCCGGGTCTTTTGGGTTTGCAAATCCTTCTGCATTTGTGCAATATCATTTTACTAAATATTTTTACAGCAGCCTAAGTACAGAGTGGCAAAGGGCCAATGGAAGCTACCCGTTTAAAGCTTATGAAAGTGGTGCTGGTACAGCAAAAAGAATAAATTCGGATATCAATGCCTTTCGATTAGAGTATGACGCCGGTTATAAAATGAACGACAGCAACCTCATTCATTTTAAAGTGTATTTTTATAATTCAGATAGAGGTTTGCCAGGTTCAATCGTACTATATAATGATGTCAGCCATCAGCGTCTTAAAGATAAAAACTTTTTTACGCAGGCATCCTGGCAAAAATCATTCTCTCCAAAAAGCCGGGTGCTGCTTAGTGGAAAATATGCTTACAACTACAATTATTATCTAGATCCTGATTATCCTAATGCTCAAGGAAAGCTTGAAAATAAATTTCATCAAAAAGAATATTATTTTTCCGGTGCCTATGAATATAAATTTTCATCCCTATTTTCTTTTGCATACGCAAGCGATGTATTTGTAAACAGGCTTACCCGTTCAGATGGTTTTGTGGCCGGCTTTGCTGCGCCGGTAAGAAGAACCTGGCTGAATAATATTGCCGCAAAAGCGAAATTTAATTTAATAGAGTTGCAGGGAAATCTACTGTTCACCCAACAGCATGATAAGGTAATTTATGGCAACAGCGCAAGAGATATTCATGTGCTCACGCCAACACTTGCCTTAAGCTACCAGCCTTTAAAGTCTTTGCCATTAAGCATCAGGGCGTTTTATAAAAATATTTTAAGGGTTCCAACTTTTAATGATCTGTATTATACTTTCGTTGGCAATACCAATCTACGGCCCGAGTATGCAAAGCAATACAATGCAGGAATTACGTACAGGCAAAACAGCAATGGGTTTGTACAGACTGCTTTATTTACTGCAGATGCTTATTACAATAAAGTAAAAGATAAAATTCTGGCGGTGCCAAGGCAGAATCTTTTTCAATGGACAATACTGAATATAGGCGCTGCAGATATAAGGGGTATAGATGCAAATATCCAGTTGTATTTTAAAGAATTTAATGGCGTTAATCTTTCTACAAGGTTTGCATACAGCTTTCAGAAGGCTTTGGATATTTCTGATAAAACTTCTGCCTTATACAAATCGCAATTGCCTTACACGCCGGAACATTCGGGAAGCCTTAGTGTAAATGCAGGGTACAAAAAAATAAGCCTGAGCTATAATATTTTATTAAGCAGCTATCGTTATCAGATCGGTGAGCCCATCCAGGAGAACCTGGTAAAAGAGTGGGCCACACAGGATGTATCGCTTGCTTATAGTTTTGCTTCTAAAAAGAATTGCAGATACAAAGCTTTGCTGGAATTGAATAATATTTTCAATAAGCAATACGAGATTATCAGGTATTATCCCATGCCACGCTTTAATTACCGGGCTGGCATAAGTGCAGAATTTTAAATGTAGAATAAATTTTTAACCAATAAAAAAATAAAATGAAAAATGATTTTTTAAAATGGCTGTTACCAATTGTTATATTGCTTAATGCGTGTGGTAAAGATGATGTAAAACCCATTACAACTGTATTAACTGCTGCCAAAGGATTATATGTATTAAGTGAAGGTGGAAGCGATACCAAATTAGGATATTATAATTTGGCTACGGGTGCTTTTACCGGAGATTTTTACCGTCAGCAAAATTCAGATGATCTTGGGCAAACAGGCAATGATATGCTGCAATACGGAAGCAAGCTTTATATAGTGATGAATGTATCGAGCAATATAACTGTGTTAAATGCAGCCAATGCAGCGCTTATAAAAAGAATTGATTTTAAAACCGGGAGCGGCGCTAAAAAATTTCCCCGCTATGCTATTGGATATAAAAATAATATTTATGTAAGCTCTACAAAAGACAGCTCTGTAACGGTAATAGATACGGCTTCGCTGAGCATTGTAAAAACTATTTCTGTTGGCCCAAACCCGGAAGGTATGGCTATTGTGGGCAATTCTCTTTATGTTGCAAACTCTGGCGGCTATAATTTTATTGATGGGCCAGATTCAACCATATCAGTTGTAAACCTGTCAACCCAGATTGAAATAAACAGAATAAAAATCGGCACTAAAAACCCACAAAAAATTGAAGCGAATTCCGTCGGAGATCTATACGTAAGCGGGTATGGGGATTTTGGTGCTGTGCCTGCAAGTGTTTCGGTGATAAGCAGTGCAACCAATACGGTGAAAAAAGAACTGGGGCCAGATTTTCCTTATGCTTTTGTACGGATATGTAAAGATGTTGCTTACTTCTACAACAACTACGGTGGGGCCGGCACCAGTAAAGTTTACAACACAATTACAAACGCCCTGGTGAGATCAGAATTTGTATCCGATGGCACAGTTATCACAACGCCTTACGGCCTTAATGTAGATGAGCAAAGCGGTGATGTATATATTAATGATGCAAAAGATTATACCAGCTCCGGCTTTGTAACTTGTTTTGATAAAGATGGTAAAAAGAAATTTTTGTTTTCTGTTTCTCCCGGCGTAAATCCTAACAAAGTTTTATTTATCCGCTAACTCTTAACCGGTATTTATAAAAGCACCCATAGACAGCGGATGCTTTTTATTTATTATGCTCAAGTAACACTATATTAATATTTGCATTAAAACTTAACGCCAATAAAAAAGCGATAGCTGTTGCAGCTATCGCTTTTACTATAGAATCAATTCCAATTTATTGCTTCATTAATTTGTTATTGTAAAGAACAGTACCGTTTTCATCGGTTACAGATATAATGTACATTCCCTTACTTAAGTTAGATACATTATCCATACTGTGCCTGCTGCTACCTTTTGGTACAGCCCATCTTTGGGTTGCAACTTGCTTGCCGGTGATATCTACCAAACGTACATAAACTGTAGAATTGGTTGCCGTTAAAAAATCAACAGCAATGTTGCTTACAAAAGGATTTGCAAGAACAGTTATAGCAGTACGGTCAATATTAATTTTTACCCTTACAGTAATGGAATATTTAAAATTACCATCAGTATCTACCTGTTTTATCCTGTAATAATTATATCCTCCAAGAGGTTTTGCATCGTAACTATTATAGTTTCTCTGGCCATTGCTGTTACCGGTGGTATACACCGTATTTACCAGTTTCCAGTTGTCACCACCATCTATGCTTTTTTCTAGATCAAAATATTTGTTATTTGCCTCTGAAGCTGTGCTCCAGTTTACAGACACACCACTTCCCTTAGACGAAGCAGTAACGTTTAAGAATTGCACTGGTAATGGCCCCCCTGAAGGACAGGTAGCAAATTTAATATCATCAATTGCAAAATCGTTACCACAACCGCTTACAATACCATCGGATAGAGTAAGCCTTATCCTTGCTGCAACAGCTGGTAGGTTAAAGACGCCACCTAACTGGATCCAGGTAGGATTTGGAGATTGAGGAACACTGGTTGCCGTAACAGTTTCCAATTGTATCCATCCTGTAGTACCAGTTGCTGCAGTATTGTATTCTACAATAAAGGTAATGGTTGGCAATAATGCATCAGGGGCGCAGGTTCCCGGGGTATTTACGTTCATCAAAAATAAACTGGCAGAATATGAACCAGGGATAAAATTACCCGGAGTATTTGTAATTTCTTTTTGATAAAAGGTTTGATCAGTACCATTTACAACCAGCATTTTTCCATTTACACTTGCCGGCGTATGATCAGGAGAATTATGCCACTCTGATCGTTGTTGTGTGTTGTTGATGATCCGGTAAAATCCGTCGTTAAGCCCACCAGTTGGCGAAAATAAAAGACCGGAAGTAACATCCGGGCTGCTGGTAGCTGTAGTGCCGCTGCCAAAATTTTCGGTGAAAATTACTGTTTCGTTGGCACAAAAATTTTGGGCTTTTAACCCTAAAGTAAATAAACAGATCAGGATTGTAAATAACAATGTGATCGGGAGGGAGATACTGCTCCTTTGAGGGGTAAATTTTTCTTGCATAAAAAAAGTTTAAAAGATTAATGAAAAGGCCAATCAATTAGATGGATAAACTTTTTTCAGAAGAATTGGAGAATGAGGATGAAGCTCAGGCAATAAAAGATGTTTTAAACACCTGCTAAATTAAATGCACAGTTTCAGACCGCAAATATTGGATTTTTTTTATTAATAAGCGATTTTTTATATATTTTTTTCTAAAAGAAAAGATCACTTGTTTTATACCGGCCTAAGTTTAGTAGTTTTGTTTTAAACTCTCCTAAATGAAAATATTTGTTGCAGGCTTACCCTACGATCTTGACGATGCGGAATTGATGGAAATATTTGAGAAATTTGGTACTACTATTTCGGCCAAAGTGGCGATGGATAAAGAAACCGGCAAAAGCAAAGGCTTTGGATTTGTAGAAATGCCGGAGAAAGCAGAAGCGTTGGATGC
>JBDUCK010000186.1:0-6887 GCA_040003485.1 Ferruginibacter sp.
CTTGGGATGAAACAACGGCTGGCTATAGCTTCTGCCTTATTGGGCGATCCTGATATTTTGGTTTTTGATGAGCCAACAAACGGCCTGGACCCAGCGGGCATAGCTGAAATAAGAGAGCTGATAAAAGAACTGAACCGCAAAGGCAAGACCATTATTATGGCCAGCCATATACTGGATGAAGTGGAAAAAGTTTGTACCCATGTTGCGATCATTCAAAAAGGTGTTTTAAAAATGGTTGGTTCTGTAAAAGATGTAATGTCTAACACTGCCGGAGCTGATGATACAAATGATGTTTTGATAGAGTTAAGTGCGGCTGATAATGAGCAATTAAAAAATGCACTGCAGCAATTGCATGGCATCAGCCAGATAATTTCTGTTGACAATCATTTGCAGATCACCTGCAATGAAAGTGTAACGGCAGTTTCTGTAAATAAATTTTGTTTTGAAAAAGGAATTGTACTTAATAAACTGAATGAAAAACGCAAATCCCTGGAAACAAGATTCCTGGAAATTACCGGCAAGCAGAGCGACAAATAATTTCTTAAAATTTTATCTTAAAAAAAATGATTCCTCTTTTAAAAATAGAATGGCTTAAAATAAAAAAATATACAGGCTTTATATTGCTCACCTCTTTTTTTGCGGTAGGCGTTATTGCCACCAATTATATTGTATACGAATTTAAAAAAAATGTTATTGATAAAGTCCAGGGTTCCCAATTGTTATTTTCGGGCTCTCCTTACGATTTTGACGTAGTGTGGAAAACGGTGACTTACTACAGCAGCTTTTTTCTAATGCTGCCTGCGCTTCTAATTGTTATTTTAATTTCAAATGAGTTTACTTTTAAAACACATAGGCAGAATATTATTGATGGCTGGAGCAGGCTACAGTTTTTGAATGTCAAAATAGCATTGGCGATTCTGTTGGCCCTGGCCAGCACAATAGTCGTAATCCTTACAGGTCTTGGGTTTGGCTTCCTATCAGGTACTTCCTTTTCTCTAAATGGCTTTGAGAACGCAGGTTATTTTTTATTAAAAGCGGTTACCTATAATATGGTAGCTGTATTGATTTCTTTACTGGTAAAAAGATCTGGCGTGGCAATAGCTGTATTTTTTATTTATACGATTTTTGAAAATGGGATATCACTACTCTTATTTTTTCTTGCCATAAAAATGAAAAAAGACTATGGCACCGATTGGGGAAATCTTGGAAATTATTTGCCAATGAATGCTTCCGATGGACTACTCACTTCTCCATTAGCTAAATTTTCCGGTATGGCTGCGAAGTTTTTACCTTCCGACTTTAACTGGGTAGTATTATCTTTTGCCATTGCTTACCTGGTTCTGTTTTCCTGGTGGAGCAGGAGGAAAATGCTTAATTCAGATCTGTAGTAATATTATTCAGGGCTGCGTCAATTGATGGATACAAGAAAGTAAAGCCGGTATCTTTTATTTTAGCATTGCTTACAGTAGTGCTCTTCAAAACCTCGGTACTCCTGCTACCCATTATTATTTTTAGAATAAATACGGGTACATGCATGGGGATATAAAATTTTCCTTTTACGGCTCTTGCAAGTTTTAGGGTGAGTTCTTTATTGGTAACCGGCATTGGGGCCACAGCATTATAACTGCCATGCATAGCCGTATTTTCAATGGCTGCAATGTACATGCGGCAAAGGTCATCGATGTGAATCCAGCTTACAACCTGTTTGCCAGTGCCTAAAATTCCTGCTATCCCCAACTTTACAGGCTTTAAAAATTCGGCTAATGCACCACCCTCTTTACTAAGTACAATGCCGGTCCTTAATTTACACACCCTTATATTTAATGCTTCGGCAGCTTCTATACTTTGCTCCCAAAGTTTACAGGTCTCTCCCAAAAAATCATTGGCAGGTTTGTCTTCTTCTGAAAAAAAATGCCCTGCAATTTTATCTTCACCATACCAGCCCGTGGCAGATGCACTTACTACAGCTTTTACAGAATGAGTATTATTTTTTAAGGTGTTTATCAGCAGTTCACTGCTTTTTGTACGGCTGTCTATAATTTCTTTTTTATACGCAACGGTCCATTTTTTATCTACTACTCCTGCACCGGCAAGATGAATAATGTAATTGGCTTTCTGCACAGCGCTTATATCTATAGTTTGATTCTTTACATCCCATAAAGCAAAAGATATTTCATTATTAACCGGATCATTTTTCACTGCCCTGGTAAGAATAATAGTTCGATATCCTTTTTCTGCTAAAAGAGATACAAGTTTTCTTCCAATAAGCCCTGTTCCTCCTGTAATTAATACCGTCTGCATTGTATGAATATATTAATTTATTTCAATAACAGCGTTTAATGCTAATTGTTTTATTTTATGTTTTTATACAATCTTTTTAATCGTAAATTTATAAAAACGTAGTACAGATGAAGCGCATATTTTTTTTATTTACCATATTGTATTTCGCTGCAATCACACCAGCCCTCTGCCAGCAGATAACTTATTCTGAAGTTATTAAAGAAGATAGCCGTAAAATAAATTTTGAGATACTGGGAAACTTTGGCGGCAATTATCTTATTTATAAGAATATTAACCGCAAGCACTATATCACTGTTTATGATAGGGAGATGCAGATAGTAGATAATGTTAAGCTTGACTTTATTTCTGAAAAAACTTTCAACCTGGATTTTGTGAGCTATCCCGATTATTTTTTTATTATTTACCAGTACCAAAAGAAGAATATCATTTACTGCGATGCCGCCAAAATGAGCAGCACAGGCCAACTGATAGGCCAGATAATAAACCTTGATACCACGAAAACAAATTTATTTGCTAACAATAAAATTTACTACCTCACTAACAGCGAAGACAGGCAAAAAATACTGTTGTATAAAATGCAGCCTAAGAATGACGAAATTTCTCTTACTACAAAACTTTTTAACTCCTCATTGCAGATACTGGATAGCACAAGAAATCTTTATCCCTTCAATGACCGGAAAGAAACTTATGATGACCTGCAGGTAGGCAATGATGGTACTTTTCTTTTTGCAAAAGAAACCGGTAATGGAAGAAATGATTATACCCGGAAGTTAGAAATTAATTATCGGAAGCCTAATACTCCTTCTTTTATCAGCAATGAAATTTTACTGGATGACAAATATATTGAAGACGTAAAAATTAAAATTGATAATTTAAATAACCAATACATTGTAAATTCATTTTCTTACAAGAAAAATTTTGGAAACATAGAAGGCCTTTTTACTGTGATAATTAACAGCAATGATTTTGCAGTAACTAAAAAAGCCATTACTCTTTTTGATGACAGTATACGCACCAGGTTATCTGATAAAACCAATTGGCGTACTGCCTTTAATGATTTTGCCTTTCGCAATGTTATCTTAAAAAAAGATGGCGGCTTTTTGCTTACCACCGAAGAATATTTTACTCAAACAAGAAACACCAGGTGGAACAGCAGGGATTATTATTATAACCCTTATAATTTTACGCCCGGTTATTACAGCTTTCAACGGGATTACTATGGCTACTACCGGGATCCTTACCGCAATAGTAACCAGGATATCATTTATAATTATAATGATATCCTCATCTTCAGTTTTGATAAAGACTTAAGGCCCCAATGGAATAACATCATCAATAAAAAAACCAGCGACCTGGAAAGCGATAATTTTCTTTCCTTTTCCACCATGAACCTGGGAGCTGAAATTCACTACCTCTTTTTGCAGAAAGACAAAAATAAACAGTTGATTAGCGATCATGCCCTGCAGCCTGGTGGCCAGATAAAACGGTATCCCACTATTAAAACGGGCGAGTCAGGATACGATTTTATGCCCAGGCTTGCAAAACAGGTTGGGGCACGCCAGGTAATAGTACCCTGCACTTTAAGAAACAATATTGCATTTGCTAAAATAGATTTTTCCAATATTCTTTAAGAATAATTCGGGAATGATAATTTTTTATCTTCCTTTTTATTCAGCATTTTTGCAAACAGTATTTGTTCCTTAATTTTTTTTAACCATTCATTGTGACAGGCACTTTTAAAGCCAATAATCCATACAATAATTTCCTGCTGTTGGCGTATGGTTTATTATTAAAATTGCCCCTCTTCTTATTCCCGAGAGTGCCGCAGCTGCAGCCATTGGACGGCATTTTATATAAATATTTTTTACAGTTTTTAGCGCCGGTTGGCAATGTATTTACACCGCTATATAGCATCGTAACCTTTGTATTGTTGTATGCACAGGCACTCAGTTTTAATAAAGCAGTTAATACGCATCGCCTGCACCAGAAGCCAAATTATTTAACGGGCATGAGTTACCTGCTTATTACTTCTTTATTCAGTGAATGGTTCAGCCTTTCGGCGCCACTAATTATAAATTCTATATTAATATGGGCCTGGTCTAAATTATGCACCCTCCACAATTCGCCATCTGCTAAAACCACTATTTTTAATATTGGTTTTGTTATTGGCATTGCTTCGTTTCTTTATTTTCCGGCCATTGCATTTGTTATCCTGATTATGGTAGGCATTACCATAACCCGCCCTTTTAAATGGCAGGAGTGGCTTATGGCACTGGTTGGTGTAATTACACCATTTTATTTTTTTGTTTCCTGGCTCTTCCTGTCAGACCACTGGAAAGGATACCATTTACCCGGCCTGGCTGTTACCCCGCCTGCATTTAAAGAAAGCAGTTGGGCCTATGCAGCTATCGGCCTTGTAATGCTAACGGTTATCATTGGCAGTTTTTTTATTCAGAATAATTTGCGCCGGCAGATAGTACAGACCCGTAAAAGCTGGCAATTGATTTTTTTATACCTGGTAGTGGCTTTATTTGTCCCATTTTTAAATGCCACCCATAACTTTAATTATTGGATATTGCTGGCAGTACCGGTATCGCTTATTACCGCAAGTTCTTTTTTATATCCCGAAAAAAAATGGTATCCCTTAACTATGCATTGGGCAATGGTAGCGGTAAGCATTGCCATTGAGTATTTTGTAAAATAGATTTAGCGAAGCTCATCTTTTATTTTTCAATCTGCATTGGTCCCGCTATCCGTTACAAGCCCGCAGTTTGCGGGGCTTTCCACTTCTATCGGGGCTAACATTTGTGCAGTATATTCTTAGTGCATCATTTATAATGCCGGGTTATTTTAAATTGGCAAGCTCTTCCATTTTCAGCTTCTTAAATCTTTACCCGTATTTTTGCATATATAAAATAAAAAGTATGAAGTTTGGCGTAGTTGTTTTTCCAGGTTCTAATTGCGACAGGGATATGTTGAATGCCCTGGAAAATGACCTGCGTCAACAGGTGGTTACACTCTGGCATAAAGATAAAGACATCAGTATGTTTTCTACAGAAGATTGTATTGTTCTACCGGGGGGATTTAGTTATGGAGACTACCTGCGTTGCGGCGCCATCGCACGTTTTAGCCCTATGATGAAGAGTGTAATAGATTTTGCAAATAGTGGCGGAAAGGTATTAGGCATCTGTAATGGCTTCCAGATTTTATGCGAAAGCGGCTTGCTGCCAGGCGTCTTACTCCGCAATGCGGGGCAGCAATTTGTTTGTAAAAATATTTTTATAAAAGATGATAAAAATTCCGCATTAAAAATACCTATAGCGCATGGGGAAGGGCGCTACCATGCAAGTGATGAAGTGCTGCAATCTTTAAAAGCCAATAACCAGGTAATTTATAAATATTGTGATGCCGATGGAAATATTTGTGATGAGGGTAATCCTAATGGAGCTTTGGAAAATATTGCAGGTATCTGCAACGAAAGGAGAAATGTTTTTGGAATGATGCCGCATCCGGAAAGAGCTTGCAGCACAATACTTAACAACACTGATGGCAAACAGGTTTTTAACACGCTTTTTGGTATATCCATGCAATAGTTAACATCCTGTGATATTTAAAAACCGTAATTTAATTATATTTGTGATAGATATTTTTAGATTTTAAACGATTTTATAATGAAGAAATTTTCACTTTCAATAATAGGTCTGTTTGTAATGGCAGGTGGGGTTTTTGCGCAAATAGAAAACCCTGTTGTATGGTCGTATACCTCAAAAAAAATTGATGCTAAAACATACGAGTTGCACATGACCGCTGTGGTGCAAGGTAAATGGCATATATATGCCCAGGACGCCGGTGAAGGGCCGGAGCCAACTGCCTTTAGTTTTGCAAAAAATCCCCTTGTAAAACCTGATGGTAAAATAAAAGAAGTAGGCAAGCTGGAAAAACATTATGATCCGAATTTTAAATCTGAATTAAAATTTTACAGCAATAAAGTTGATTTTGTGCAAACGGTAAAACTAAAATCAACTGCAGCAACTATTGTAAAAGGGACTGTATCTTATATGGTTTGCGATGATAGAAAATGCCTTCCTCCTAAAGAAATTCCGTTTAGCATAAAGCTTGGCGGCAAATAAATTTTAATTTCAATCCCGATAATATCGGGATTTTTTACAACTACTATTTTATGCAATACTTAAAAACCGGCGGTTTCTTCCTGCTTTTCTTCTTTGCTTTTTCAGCTTTGGTTTTTTCGCAGGACAGTACCCAGGTAAGCTGGAAAGCAGTTGCCGCAAGAAAAGCAGATAACCGGTATGAGCTTTTAGTAAAAGGCATTATTAAAAAAGGATGGCATGTGTACGACAGCAATAACGCACAGGATCTTTCAGGCATTATAGTTAGCATTGACGATTCCCTTGTAACTGCCGGTACCATTCAATACCTCACCAAAAGCAAGACTATTGCAGATGTGGTTTTTGAGAATAAGTCAATGCAGGTTACTATCGACAGCATTATATTCTCACAAGAAATAAAAATAAACGGGCAGGTACCTTCTGCAGTAAAAATAAAATTGAATTATGAAACCGGTTATG
>JBDUCK010000187.1:0-6887 GCA_040003485.1 Ferruginibacter sp.
CTCAAAGTATATCTACCACTAAGGCGTATTGCATTTGCCCTGCGGAATGTATAAATTTAAATTGCAATTCAGCTCCCCAAAAAAACCTTCATGGTTCAGAAAAATAAAGAAATCACGCCATTAACCTGGGTCATTATTTCGGCCGTAGGTTTTATCCTTTTCCTGGCAGCCGCCATTTTATTAATGCTTTACAGCAACAGGATCGGTTTTATAAAACCCCAGATCTATTTTTTCCTGCTGGTAATTATTGGTTTGGTCTGTGCCGCATTTTTATCCGGCGCTATGAAATCCCACGCCAAATATACCGGCCAGGCTTATGGTGGTACGCTGGAACTTGGTGGGCCAATTCTTGTGCTGGTCATCCTCATTTTTACTGGCTATAAATTTATGCCTAAGAAAGATTCTTTCACTTTAAAGTTTACCGTGTTTGGTACGGCTTCTAAAGATGAATTAATTAATGCCGGGCAGCTTAAAATTTTGTTGAGCAAGCCCGACTCTCAACGGATTGAAAATGGTTTTGTGAGTTTTACCGATGTAGATACAAAATATCGTGGCAAACCCATTGATATTATTGCCAATGCACCCGGCTACTATAGCCTTGGTGAAAGTATTGCCATTCCCGATGAAGATATTCCTGTAGAACTTCACCTGCAGCGCCGGCCGGATTCTGTACAGGTGAACGGAATTGTTATTGATAAAAAAGGGCAACCTGTACCAGATGCAATGATCGTTTTTGAGAACGGCACCAAACAGGCTTCTGATGGTTTTGGCATGTTTACCCTGCTGTTGCCTTTTAAAGACGGCAAAGAAATTAATATAAAAATTTATACCACCCAGCGGTTAAGGTATAATAGCTCGCAGGTACTTTCCAACACCGGCTCCTTAACGTTACAGCTTGACAAATGAAAATTATTATTGTAAATATTATTTCATTGCTGTTAGCCGGCAATTGTTTTTGCCAGTCCATAAAACTGAAGGGACAATTGTTCTGTAATAATATTGCGGTAAAAAATTACACCATACTTATAAATGATAAACCGGTTACTTCAGATTTTTCGGGTGCTTTCTCTGCCTCTTTGCCGGCTTCCACTACACAGGTAACGCTTCATTTACAGGATAAGCGATATGTTCTTTTATATCCAGCGGCAGGAAGATTATTAATACCAAAAGACAACTCCCTGGTTACAGAAATTATTTTCGGCAGCTTTGGCGCAGACCCCTATTTAAAACAATACACCAACCTGCTTAAACAGATAAAAGATGCTAAAGCCACGGGCATTGATATCAACCCACTTCTTCAACGCCTTGATTCCGTAGAAGCCTATTTAAAAAAATTGCATTACACCACAGATGAATTGATGTCGTCACGGGATAGGCAGAATGGTATTGATCTTTTTTTTCCGGAAATAACCACGACGTTACGCAATTATTTAAGCCAGGCAAATGAAGTAAAAAATGCCTTTAAATATACCGCTGATTTTGCACTCACCCAGCAAACGGCACTAACGGTTTTGGTGCAGGCCATAAACAGTTATAACCCGGTGATTGAAAAATTATACCTGACCCAATCTACCAATTCAAAAAAAATTCTGGATTACTGGCAAGACAGTTCCCTGCAAAAAACTTTTGATGGAATAACCGACACCATCATTAACGAGATCACCAAAAAAACGGTAACGAAACTGAATGATATCAAAAACCGTATCAATCTTTTTTATCAAAATAAATTGCCAGGCAACAGGCAGCAAAACCAGGAAATGATAAGGCAGGAAATTGCTGCCATCCTTCCTGTTTTTACCAGGCAATTGGATGACCTGGAAACCAGGATAAATTTTTTAAATGCCCGGCTTGCAGACTATTAAATAATCACCTCGTAAAGAAATTATTTTTTATACTAAAACGAATCATCATGAAAACACTTAAAAAAACAATCGCAGTAATTCTCGCTTTTTTTATGCTGACAATGTTCAGTAATTGCAGTAAATCTGATCCCGGCAGCTCATCAGATACGTATGTGCCTGACCTTAGCACACCACCATTAACGTGGAGAAATGTAGCAGATGCAACTAATGATTTTTTCTTTTCAGGCGCACCTGCACCAGGCACAGCCAGCGGTAGTTTTAAAGCTGAGTCTTTTGCCGGAGCCATTCTGGGCCATGCGAACTGTACATTTGATCACTCATCCGTTATCTTCATCTTTGACAGCGGCACTTATAATGGCAGAACTTTTACCGGTAAAATTAATGGCAGTGCCAGCCCGGTTACCATTACGCTGAGTGCACCGGCTTCAGGGGCTAATCCTGCTGTTAGTTTTACGCTGAAAAAAGTGTGATAGCTGATAATATAAGTCCTCATTTTATAATTGGTACATTTGCGCCATGAAAAATGAACATGAGGTAGATACTTATCTGGAGAAATTAAATATAAAAGCACTGAATGAAATGCAGCTGGCTACTATTGAGGCAGCAGCAAAAGATAATGACCTGGTATTATTGTCTGCTACCGGTTCCGGTAAAACGCTGGCATTTTTATTACCCTTACTAAACTCTCTTGATGCTGCTATTAATTTAGTGCAGGCTTTAATATTGGTTCCTTCCCGTGAACTGGCGCAGCAGATAGAAACTGTGCTGAAACAAATGCAGACCGGGCATAAAATTACCACCTGCTATGGCGGCCACAAAAGAGAAATTGAAGAGAATAACCTGGTACAGCCACCCGCTATCATCATTGGTACGGCAGGCCGTATGGCAGATCATATCCGCAGAAAAAATATTGTTCTTTCTGATATTAAATTTTTAGTGCTGGATGAATTTGATAAAAGCCTGGAGCTGGGGTTTTTAGAAGAAATGCAATACATCATTCAGTCGTTACCTGCGGTAGAAAAAAGATTGCTTACTTCTGCCACTTATGCTGTAGAAATTCCGGCATTTGTAAAAATGCATGACCCGGTTACACTGGACTTTTTACCGGAACATCCTGCAGGAGCAGACCTTTTGAGATTGCATACTGTGCTGTCGCCAGACAAGGATAAGCTGCAGACTTTATTGGAATTGATCTGCTATGTAAATAATACTTCTACCATTGTTTTTTGCAATCACCGGGAAGCGGTGGAAAGAACCAGCCATTTTTTATCGGAGCAAGGTATCGTAAATGTATTTTACCATGGTGGTATGGAACAGCGTGACCGTGAAGTCGCATTGTGTAAATTCCGCAATACCAGTTCTAACATTTTAGTTACCACAGACCTGGCCAGCCGTGGGCTTGATATTGCAGACATCCGCAACATTGTTCACTATCACCTGCCTAATGATGAAGCCGCATTTACACATCGCAATGGCCGTACCGCCAGGATGAATGCTACGGGTAATGTGTATGTAATTTATTCTGAAGAAGAAAAATTACCGGGTTATCTTTCTAATGGTGCAGAAAGTTTTAAAATGCCCGAGAAACTTTCTATCCCGGAAAAACCAAAGTGGAGTACGCTTTTTATTGATGCAGGAAAAAAAGACAAAATAAATAAAATAGATATTGTTGGCTTTTTATCTCAAAAAGGAAACCTGAAAAAAGATGAGATAGGATTGATAGAAGTAAAAGATTTTTTATCTTTTGCTGCTGTACGCAAATCCAAGATCGGGAATGTGCTTGAGCTGATAAAAGAAGAGAAAATGAAGGGTAAGAAAATTAAAATAGCGATAGCGAAGTAAGTGAATGGGTAAAAAAAAGTTAAAAGTCAAAAGTGAAAAGTCAAAAGTGAAAAGTGAATTTTGAAATGTGAATGGTAAATAGTTAGCTATAAACTACGGATAATTGTTGACAGATATTCAACTGCTGAAAAGCTGCGGGATAGAAGCGGCACCGAAGCGTAGCGCAGGTACAGCGGATAGCCCGGTATGCTGTTGATTATTGTAAAAGCTTAAAGCAAAAAAAATTACATGCCATGCGGCGGCCGCATACCTCCCATGATCGTACGCTGTGGAGCTTCCCCAACAAATTTATTAAACCGGAATATAAAACTCAACAGTAAATACCTGCCTAATTTATTAGTTCTTGAATCGGTAATAGTATTTGCAGTCACTGTCCGGCTCACACTGGTATTTTCATTCAACAGGTCATACACATTTAGTTTTAAAGAGGCATTGTATTTTTTTGAAATTAGTTTTTCTATACTGCTGTTAATGATCAAAGGATTTGCGCCTACATTATTGTCGTAGCCTGAGTTTATTGTTTTATCCAGGTCGTAAATAAAAGTAAAATCCTTTGGCAGAAAAAATCTTGAGGAATGCGTAAGGCTCCACGACCGTATGGTGGAATTGCCCCTGGTATTTAAAGAATATTTATTGTCATTCACTGTAAAATTTGCGCCGGCACTGGTTTCCAGCCATTTTTTTATGGTTATAGTTGTAGAAAACCGCTGCGTAATTATAAAGTTTCTTCCGATATTTTTCGCAATAATTTTTGCCGTATCTTCTATAAAAGAAACATTGTTATTATACAAAATATTTCCACCGTAGTTAAAAACATATTTCCTGTTTCGAAAAGGTTTGCTGAACGCATAAAATCCCGAAGCGGTATAATAGCCATCACTATTCAGATAAGATGTTTCCTGTACACCAAATTTTCTGCTGGTTACTTTGTTTACGATCTTATCTTTTACATAAGTAAAATTAAGGTTGCTGAAAAATACATTACCTGAAATAAAATCAAAATTATTATAACGCAGGTTAAGGTTGTTGGTAAATTCAGGTTTAAGATCTGGATTACCAACAGTGATATATTGCGGGTTAGAATAATCATAAACAGGTTGCAACTGCTGGTAAGATGGCTGCGAAGTGCTGCCATTATAGTTTACATTGAAAGACCTGCTCCTGCTGAAGTTATAAGCAAACCGTATAACCGGGTAATAATTAACCAGGTGCTGGGTATATTTTATATTGGTAGTTTTTGAATCGCTGCTGATACTTGCCGGCTGCACCGCCAACCCTATAGTATAATTATATTTTTTTTGCGTGGTTCTGAAATTTACACCTACCCTGTTGGTTGTATAGTTGTTGTTATAAATATTACTCAGTGTATCTATAAAGCTTTTGGCGCCAGACAATGCATCTACAGTAGAGGTTTCCTTGTCTATGCCGGTATAACGTTTGTTATAAGCATAATTAAATTCCAGGCTTTGTTTTTTATTTAGCGGCTCAATGTATGAAACCGAGATGCCATAGTTATGATTATTATTATCCTGGGTAATAAATTGGTTAAGTACAGAATCTCTTGCACCACCGCCAACAATATTGTAATAGGTCGTAAGGTTTGCGTAAGTGTCATTGCCGTCAGTACCTGATTTTCCTGCATTCAGGTTTAACGATAATATCCTGCCTTTTTTATCGAACCGGTGATTGAATAATAAGCTGCCGGTAATATTTGGGGAAGTAGAATTGGTATGATCCGTGGTAGAACCCTGGTTTTGTTTGATACCTGTTTTTGTAGTGGTAAAATCAGATAGATAATTACTTTGCGATGAACCGTAATTAACCGTGGGCGTAAACTTCAGGTAATTAAAAGAATCAATTTTATATTCCAGGTTAAAAGTAAAACGTTGATTATCCGTTACGGTATAATCATTTGTTTTAGGTGTATAAATTGATGTGCCATCTGCAAAAAAGTTTTGTTGTGTAATATCCTTAATGGTTCGGGTGCCTTTATTGGTAAAACTATAGCTGCCATACACAGAGATCTTACTCCCCCACTGGTCCCGGTAATTTAGCCCTAACGATTTGGTTGTTGAAATACCATTGGCAGTATTTGCACCAAAGTTTGCCCCACCAATGCTGCGGACAATTCCACCTGCTGCTGCACCCAACGAGCCAAAATTAAAAGTGCTTGCATTAGTATTATTTAAATTACCAATCAGACTTATCTGCCGGGCATCATTAAATTTATTTACGGTTACAGAATTGTTGTACCGCCCTTCTGTTCCGGCACCCAGCGATGCGTTTCCAAAATATCCCCTGTTTTTATCTTTCTTCAATTGAATGTTCAATGTTTTTGTAGCATCCCCATTTTTTACGCCTGTAAATGCAGCCTGGTCGCCGTAATCATCAATGATGTCAATCTTCTCCACCATATCTGCATTTATCTGGCGGGTAGCAGTTGTTACATCGCCGCCAAAAAAATCTTTACCGTTTACTTTTACTTTTGTTACCTGTTGCCCCTGTGCGGTTACGGTACCGGCTTTATCTACTTCTACACCTGGCAATTTTTTCAGCACTTCTTCTACATTATCATTTTTGCGATACATGGTGCTGTCAATTTTATAAGATACCGTATCTTCTTTTATCTGCACTTTAGATGCTTCTAAAGTTACCGTCTCCAGCGTTTTGCTACCAGGTGTTAGGGCGATATCTACAATATGCTGTTCACCAGTTGCATGACTGTAATCGTAATACCGGGCAAAAATATTGTAACCGATATAAGAGACCAAAATTCCGGTGTTGGCTGTTCTGCTATTTTTAAAAGTAAAAATTCCTTTATCATTTGTAACAGTTCTCAGGCTATCTTTTTCGCCCTGGTAAAAAAGTGTTACAGAAGCATTGGCCATTGGTTTCCCCTCTGCTGTTTTTACAACACCACGGATGCTGATCTTTTCCTGGGCATTGGTGTTGCTTACCAGGAACATTAAACTAAAAAGAGTAATTATTAATTTCATTTTACAGGGGTCTTATCAAGGTAATTGATGCACGAATAATTTCGGCAAAGTAAACTATCGTGGTGGTATTTGCATTGCCACTCATCCAATTTATAAATGGCTTTTTGGTAAGCGTAAAAAATATGGGCGTTCCCTTCGGGCCGGGCTTTCCGTTACAAGTCCTCATGCCGCAGGTGCGGCATTCCGG
>JBDUCK010000188.1:0-6865 GCA_040003485.1 Ferruginibacter sp.
CCACTTTGATAAAAATTATACCAAAAGAGCTTCTGTAGCCGAGATATTAGAGCATTTATAAGTCGGGGAGATAAATTTATTAAAGGGTGCAATAGAAATATTGCACCCTTTTTTTCTTGCAGAAAATAAACATGAATACAGTTAAGCTAATGGAGACTATTACATTTTGTGGCATACTTTTTTATGCATTTATTTAAACTTATCATATGGCAAAAAATAAAACAAAAGAAAATAAAAATACTGCTCCGGAAACTATTAAAGAGTTAAGAAAACAAGTGGATAAAAAAAAGGAAGTAAAAAAAGGGTATAATGAACATAACCCTGTGCAGCCACAAGGCGCTTTTAAACCCGATTCCCTGACATAAAAATATGTTCCTGAAATTACTTAGCTATTCTTGGTTTCCACGGTACTTCTTCCGCACCTAATAAATGACCTGTATATCTTGCCAATATAAATAAATAATCACTTAAGCGGTTAAGGTATTTAATGATCAATGGATCTACAAATATATTTTCCTGTTGCAGGTGTACACAAATTCTTTCGGCCCGTCTGCAAATGCATCTTGCCACATGAATTGTTGAAACAGTAATATGTCCTCCGGGTAAAATAAAGGATTTCATTACAGGTAATGTTTCATTCATTTTATCTATCTCATTTTCCAGCAAAAGAATATCTTCTTCTTTTAAATCCGGGATTTTCATTAGAGGTTCTTTTTCCGGGTCACATGCCAGGGAGGAACCAATCGTAAACAACCTGTCCTGGATTTCTTTTAAAATAAATTTACTATGGCTATCTAAAAGGTTATCGTTTACCAGCCCAATATAAGAATTCAACTCATCTGTTGTACCGTAGCTTTCAATACGCAAATGATTTTTTAATACTTTGGTTCCACCAATCAAACTGGTTTTACCAAGGTCTCCTGTTTTTGTATATATTTTAAAAGCCATATAAACGGTAAGATATCTTCTTAAAAATATTTTGAATTATGCAGTAAGTGTAGAAAATACCGGTTGCTCATTTACCTTGTCTGATTCTACCAACCCATCTTTAAGGCGTATCAGCCTATGTGCAAAATGAGAAATATCTTCTTCATGTGTAACTAATATTACGGTATTGCCATCTCCATGGATCTTTCCTAAAATATCCATTATTTCATAAGAAGTTTTAGAATCAAGGTTTCCCGTGGGTTCATCTGCCAATATAATTGCGGGGTTATTTATTAACGCTCTTGCAATGGCCACACGCTGGCACTGGCCGCCACTTAATTCATTTGGCTTATGATGCATACGGTCATCCAGTTTTACCTTGTTTAAAACTGCAGCAGCTCTTTCTATGCGGTCTTTTTTTGAAACACCGCTATATATAAGCGGAAGTGCTACATTTTCTGCTGCGGTAAGGCGGGGCAGCAAATTAAATTGCTGAAATACAAATCCAATTTCTTTATTACGTACAGCGGCGAGGTCATCATCGGACATACCACTTACATCTTTTCCATTTAAAATATATCTTCCACCTGTGGGAGAATCAAGGCAACCTAAAATATTCATTAAAGTAGATTTTCCGCTACCGCTGGGTCCCATCAAAGCCACGTATTCATTTTTAGAAATATCAAGAGTAATACCTTTTAACACCGGTAGTTCCTGTTTACCCAGGTAATAACTCTTACGGATATTTTCTAATTGAAGAATAGATGATGTCATGCTGTTTTGCAATTTATCGTGGAAATTATTTTTATTTTTTTATTACTTTAGGAACCTTAAAAAAAGTACCGTCTTGTACAGGCGCATTATTTAGCGCCTCTCCCTGATTGATGTTCACTTCCACAAAATCGTTTCTCATAACATTTACATTATCGTTTATATGCAGCAATGGCAAAACATCATCAGTGTTCACTTCTTCTAATTTATTTATAAAATGGATCATTTGCTGCAAATCGGTTTTTATTTGCTGCTTTTGTACCGGATCAAACTCAAGTTTTGCAAGGTTTGCCAATTTATCAATTAAAGTTTCATTCACTTCCATCAAACAAAAATAACGGTTTAGCGTGACAGCCTTTTGCATTTTTTATATAAGTGGTTAGTAAAAAATTGACAGTTACCCGAAAAGATAGCTGTTATGTTTTATTATCTTCGCCCTTCTAATAAGGTTTTAAGATGACTGACAGCACTACCGTAATTTCTGAAAAAAAGAGCACAGGTAAAGAAATAGTAATGAGTGGCATCAGGCCCACTGGTTTTTTGCATCTGGGTAATTACTTTGGCGCCATACGTAATTATGTAAAAATGCAGGATGAATTTGAGTGTTATTTTATGGTTGCCGATTTGCATTCATTAACAACTCATCCTGATACAAAAGAATTAAAATCTAACGTTCACCGGGTTTTGGCAGAAAATATTGCGTGTGGGTTAAACCCTCAAATAGCCACTCTCTATTGTCAAAGCCACGTACCGGAAACTGCAGAATTATATTTATACCTGAATATGCTTGCTTATAAAGGTGAATTAGAAAAAACAGCAACCTTTAAAGACAAAGTAAGACTGCACCCTGAAAATGCGAATGCAGGGTTACTGACTTATCCGGTATTAATGGCGACAGACATTCTTCTTCAGCGGGCCAAATATGTGCCTGTAGGTAAAGACCAGGAGCAGCACTTGGAAATGGCCCGAAATTTTGCTCAGCGTTTTAATCATAGATATACGGATGTATTTCCCGAACCGGTTGCATTTAATTTTGGAGAAAAATTGATGAAAGTACCGGGATTGGATGGTGGCGGAAAAATGAGTAAGAGTGAAAACCAGATGGCTACCCTTTACCTTGCAGATGATGATGAAGCCATTCGCAAAAAAATTATGAAAGCAAAAACGGACGGAGGCCCGGCAGAAAAAAATGCTGAGAAGCCGCCTTATATAGAGAACATTTTTTTGCTGATGAAGCTGGTATGTACAGCTGAAGTAATAGAAAAATACGAAGCAGATTTTAATAACTGTACCATACGCTATGGCGAGCTGAAAAAACAATTAGCAGAGGACATGATAAATTTTATTGCGCCAATCAGGCAAAAAGCCACAGACATAATGAGCAACGAAAATTATTTGAAAGAAGTAATGGAAAGTGGGGCTGCAAAAGCCCGTGCCAGTGCTGCAACCACAATGGGAATTGTTCGGGAAGCCATGAACCTAAAATATTTTTGATTTTAGCCCGTAGATGTTAGATTTTCTTTACTTTAGATGTTCCGCTAAAAATTTTAATAACCGGTCATCTCAAATTCACAAACTAAATTATGGCGAAAGCAAAAAAACCAAAACATATAGCCATTGCAGGAAACATAGGTGCCGGCAAAACTACCCTTACTGAAATGCTTAGCAAACATTACAAATGGATTCCGCAGTTTGAAGATGTAGATCATAATCCTTACCTGAATGACTTTTATGAAGATATGCCCAGGTGGAGTTTTAACCTGCAGATATATTTCTTAAACAGCAGGCTTAACCAATTATTGGAAATTCACCGCGGCACCGAAACTGTTATACAGGATAGAACAATTTATGAAGATGCCAATATATTTGCCCCAAACCTGCACGACATGGGCCTAATGGGCAAACGTGATTTTGAAAATTATTATAGCTTTTTTGAGACATTAAAATCTATGGTACAACCGCCGGATCTGCTGATTTACCTACGGGCGTCCGTACCTACCCTGGTAGCCCAGATACAGAAGCGTGGTAGGGAATATGAGGAAAATATAAGGCTGGACTATTTAAAAAAATTGAATGAGTTTTATAACTCCTGGATAGAAAGTTACAATGAAGGGCCGCTGTTAATTATTGATGCAGACACAAATAAATTTGCAGAGAATGAAGAACACCTAGGCCAGATAATCAGTAAAATAGATGCACAGTTATTTGGATTATTTTGACCTGGAATATTAATTTGCTAAAATTAAAGATGAATACATAGGTTAATCTATCAATTGATTTTTCATTGCATAAAAAACAAGGCCCACAGAATTTTTAACTCCAAAGCGCTCCATAAGCCGATCTTTAATTGCTTCTACCGTGCGGGCACTGATGCTCATTTTTAGGGCAATTTCTGCAGCCGTAAATTCCATGCAAACAAGAGTAAGGGTTTCTTTTTCTCTATCGCTGAGTACTACCTCTGTTGTTAGTGATGGATTAAATTTTTGCTTGCTGTAATTTTTTTTAATTAATACTTTATTTACAAAAGGGTTCAGGTAAAATCCCGTTCGCATGACATCCATCACAGCTCTCCTTATTTCAGATGGATCAGTGCTTTTTAATAAATAGCCAGCGGCCCCGCAATCCATCAAGTGACCTACAAAACGCTCATCTTCGTACATTGTAAGTATGATCACTCTTATATTAGGATAATTTTTTGTAATGATTTTAGTCGCATCTATCCCATCTTTAATAGGCATTTTTAAATCGCAGAGAATTACATCTGGTAAAGAAGCTGGAATTTTCTGGATAAGGTCTTCACCGTTATCTGCTTCCATTACAAAAATAATATTAGTATATGTCCTCATAGAAAGAATAACTCCTTTCCTGAAGATTTTGTGGTCATCTGCTATTGCTACTTTTATTTGCTCGGGGAACATACTTATTACGTAAAAATAAGAACATCTTTACAACAAAAGAATATTTTTAAAAAATTAGCAATCTGTGAAAGCTATAAATTAAACTAAGGTTTCTTTAGGAATTTCAAGTGTCACTTTATAATAAGTATGGCTGCTATCAATTTCAAATAATATTCTTCCATTAAGTACCTTCATCCGACTGGCAATATTTTTAAGCCCAAGGCCATGTGAGTAGTAATTTAATTTATCAAACTCCGCCTGAACTATTCCCTTTCCGTCATGATGCAGCCTGATATAAATGCTATTGTTATTGGCATTTTGGGTAAGGTGTATAAAAGCAGCATTACTGTGTTTAATTATATTATTTACCAATTCCTGTATTACCCTGAATACGAGCAATTCCTGTTCCACCTTTAGTCTTTCTCTGTAATCGTGAAAACGGGCACTTGCATTAAGACTTCCACTACCACTTATTTTTTGAAAAAGGTCGGTTGTTGCACTTTCCAGTCCAAAGTTTTTGAGAGTGGGCGGCATAAGGCTATGGCTTATATTCCTTATAAGTAATATAGCATCATCTATAATCTGTTTGGCACTAAAAATACTTTGTAATTGCTGGGCTTTCTCCTGGTTTACCAAATTTTCATTAAGATAAAGTCTTGCAGTAGCAAGCAATGGCCCTGCATCGTCATGCAGATCTGCAGCTATGCGCTGGCGCTCTTCTTCCTGAAAACGAATACTGGCATTTAGGTATATCTGCTGCTTCTCCGCTTCCAGCTTTTTCATCTGTATATGATAACGAATAACTTTTCGCTGGTGTACAACTACAAATACAATTATACCTACGGCCAGAATGATCATGCCTATAGAGCCCACGAACATAAGCCTTGAGACTTCAGAATTATTTGAAACCTGTAAAAAAAACATTAGCTGTTACTGATTTTTAGCATTGGTTAGGGTGAAATCATCCAGGTTTATATCAGTAGGTATATTTAAGACTTGATCATTTTGTTCCACTGGTTCATTTGCCAATAAAGCAGAACAGAGTAAAATATTTTTGGTGATTGTAACAATGCCGTAAATAATTATAAGTTGTTTAATAAAAACTTGGTCTGAACTTGTATTTGTAAATAAAATATAGAAAAAATTCCCTGTAAAATATATGAAGAATGCGACGCATATCCAGAATGTAATGCTTTGGTACAATGGGTACATTACAACCGTTTTCATTTTCTCATAAAAAAAGTAAATGATAAATATAATAAATAATAAAAATTCAATTATTGAAGGGAGAGTGCTAAAAATCTTTGGAAAAAGAATAAAATAATAGGAAAGGGCAAATAAAATGAAAATGGGGATGGAAAGTTTAATAATATTTTTTACTGAAACAACTTTGACAATTGACATCATGAATAATGCAACTATTGAATATTCACAAATTGTATAAAACTTAACTAGTAAGATATAGGCAATGCGGGATTTAAAATAATATGACGCAATAAAACTAGAAGAGACGAATATTGCCAACAGAACGGTGTAAATAAAAAAAACCTTTAATGCCCTTGTATTTAATTTTTTAAAAAATAAAATACAAAAGATTAAAGGAAATAGTTCAGTAAAAAAAATGATATAAGCTAAGTTGTTGTTGATAAGCAGTTAATTTATAACAAAACTAACTAACTGAATCCCAAAATCAAAATATACTTATAAATTAAGAACACAAAACCGCCAAAAGCTGATTTAATAATGCCAACATAATGAATAATTTTAGTGGTTTATGATTAAATATCAACACAAACTTGCCCCTATTTATTTTTTTATGCAACAGCATACGCCAAACAGGTAATTATACGTTTTTACCTAAGAGTCAATGATGTCGTGTATTTCATAGAAAAAAGCGAAGTAAATAGACTTACAAATTTTGGTAAATATACGATATAAAAATCGTAATTTTACTATTGAGTTAGGAGGTAATTTTACCATAGTAAATATACTTATGTGGATATGTGGATAAAAATTGACGAGGAAATATTGAGTTTATAAGGTAAAATGTATAACAGCTTACAATGGGGAAATTTTGAAATATAAAAAGAAACAAATTAGTTGATTGACAAAGAAACACAGGTACAAACGGTTCCTAAAGGACTATCAGGACTATAACGGGTTATATAATATTGGATAAGGATAAATTTAGCATCCCTTGCCAATCAACATCACAAAAATAAACATGCTCCATTTCAACAGCAAGCGGATAAATGCGGAATTTTTGATTT
>JBDUCK010000189.1:0-6864 GCA_040003485.1 Ferruginibacter sp.
TATCAATTATCAATTATCAATTATCAATTATCAATTATCAATTATCAATTATCAATTATCAACCATCAACTATCAACTATCAACTATCAATTAATCCATGACCACACTCTGTTTTGATTTTGGAAATACCAGGCTAAAAGCGGCCATTTTTAAAGACGCCGTTTTTAGAGAAGAATTTTATTTGCCAGATGATAAAACAGCAACCCTTGAATCTTTACTCGAAAAATACAAGCCCCAAAAAACAATTCTTTCTTCTGTCATTAATCACAACGGGGCTATAGAAAAACTCCTGGCTGAGAAAAGCATTTTTCACAAATTATCTGCTGCTACAAAAATAAATTTTACTACCCCTGTGGGCAAACCGGAAACCATTGGTGCAGACCGGCTGGCCCTCGTTGCTGCAGCCGTTTATTACTATCCAAAAAAAAATAATTTAATTATAGGCCTTGGTAGTTGTATCACCTACAATTTTGTAAATCAATATCACCAGTTTTTAGGCGGCGGTATTTCGCCTGGTATGGATATGCGTTTTAAAAGCATGCATGATTATACGGCAAAGTTGCCACTGGTACAAGCCGACTGGAATTTTCCTTTGATTGGCTACGATACAAAAACAAATATGCAAAGCGGAGTAATAAATGGTATGAGTTGCGAGCTTGATGGCATGATAGAGAAATATGCTGATAAATACGGGAACTTTAACGTGGTTTTAACCGGGGGTAATTCGGGCTATTTTGCAAGTCAACTTAAAAACAAGATATTTGCCGACTATAATTTTTTATTTAAAGGACTGTATGCACTTAGCGAACTTAACAACTGCCCGGCTTAAGAGAACTGCCACCCTCATATTCACCATTTTTATATATTCACTTTCTCACGCACAAGAAAACTCCCCATACTCACGGTATGGTATGGGCGACCTGGTACCAAACAGGAATATGGTAAGCAGAAGTATGGGCGGCATTGCTGCCGGATACTCCGATTATCAAAGCCTTAACCTGAATAACCCTGCATCTTTAGGTTTTGTAACAACTACTATTTTTGATTTAGGCGGCGAAATAAGCAGGCGTACTTTAAAAAGCAATATATCGCCTGATAAATTTACTTCTACCAACGTTTTTATTTCTTACCTGCAGCTTGGCTTTCCTATTGCCTCAAAAAAAATGTTGCAAAAAGGAAATTACTGGGGCGTTAGTTTTGGCCTTCGTCCTCTAACCCAGGTAAATTACAGGATAGAAAAAAATGAGCGTGTCACCGGCGTTGACAGTATAAATACCATTTACGAAGGAACCGGCGGTCTTAACCAGGCAAATATCAGTACAGGTATTAAAATAAAAAACCTAAGCCTTGGCGTTAGTGGCGGCTACAGTTTTGGAAATAAAGATTACAGCACCCTTATCGATTTTAAAAACGATTCTGTTATTTATGCAAAATCCAATTCGGCGGTACAAACAACAATTACCGGCTTCTTTGTAAATGTAGGTGCCCAGTATGATATTAAAACAAAAAAAGGATTGCTACGCCTCGGGGCCTATGCCAACCTGCAGCAAAATCTTAAAGCAAAGCGGGACAATATTAATGAAACCGTAGCATTTGATGGCAATGGTGGCACAATAGCTATTGACACCGTAGATTTTAAACAAAATATCAGCGGAACAATTAAAATCCCGGCCACATACAGCGGCGGGTTCACTTACGTAAGTAAGCATTGGGTTTTTGGTGCAGATATAGATTTTACAAATTGGGATACGTATACTTATTATGGAATAAAAGATGCTGTGCAAAACAGTTGGACAATAAGGGCCGGCGGACAATATTACCCCGCAAAAGAGAATACACCTGCCAGCAAATACTGGAGTTTTGTTAAGTACAGAGCAGGTATTTATTACGGGCCTGATTATATTAAATTAAATAAAAGCCGCCCTGATTATGGCGTAACATTCGGCGTTGCTTTCCCGCTTACTTCTTTACAAAGATTACGTTTTGGAGAATTTGTAACCCTTAATACCGGTATAGAAGTAGGTGCTCGTGGCGATAAGAGCAGCCAAAGTATCAGGGAAAATATAGCCCGTTTCAGCTTTGGTATTTCTATGAATGCCCGCTGGTTTCAAAAACAGAAATACGATTAATTTTATTTGTCCGGGCTTAATTTTTCATAGCATCATTGTTGCATCGCCCTCTTGTACGGCAGAATATAAATCAACTGTTTTAAAAGAGGGGCTAATAAAAATGAATACAATTAAAAAATATAAAAATATCACTGCAGCCTTTTTACTGGGCTGCTTTTTTTTATCGGCCTGCGAAAATGATGAGAAGGATATAAAAAAACTTTCTGCAAAAACCCTCGGTGTAGAAGAAGCGAAAAATATAAAAATTAATTACAGTACCAATGGCCAGGCCAAAGCTATCCTTACCTCTACGCTTATGCTCCGGGTACAGGATACGGTGCCGTATGTAGAATTTCCGAAAGATATTCATGTAGATTTTTATAATGATCTGCAGGTTGCGGAAAGCAAGCTCACTGCCCACTATGCCAAGTACAAAGAAAGCCAAAGTATTGTTTATTTAAAAGATAGTGTAGTAGTAATAAATATGGCAAAGGGAGATACACTTTATTGCAGGGAACTTTATTGGAACAGGAGCCGTCCGGGTACTGAATTCTACACAGATAAACCTGTTCGTATAAGAACAAAAACACAAATTCTTAATGGTATAGGCATGGAAGCCAGCCAGAATTTTAAAGACTTTACTATCCTTCACAGCACCGGAATAATTAAAGTGCCGGCATCTCAATTTCCCCAGTAGGATTAAGAGGTTTCAAAAGTTCAAAAGTTCAACGTTGGCCCTGTAGCTTATTTGCTTTGTTCATTTTTTCAAATTCACTATTGCATATTGATTCATACTTACCCCTTCACTTATCCCTTCACCATTCGTAACTTCGGCGTTCTGGTTGGTGATCTCACAAACTCAGCCTGCTTTTTCAAAATATGAGTTTACCCATTATTTATGGCATACCCAATTGCGATACTGTTAAAAAAGTATTTGCCTGGTTTAAAACAAATAAAATAGCTTTTGAATTTCATAATTATAAAACAGACCGTATTACCGCTGCAAAAATTAAAGAGTGGTGTAACCTGGCCAGCTGGCAATTATTGCTGAATAAAAAGAGTACTACCTGGAAAAATATTGCGCCGGGCCTGGCAACAGAAATCACTACACAAGCACAGGCAATAAAATTGATGGAACAACATACCAGCTTAATAAAAAGGCCGGTAATTGAAATAAATGGCACAATATTAATAGGGTTTAATGAACCAGCTTATGCTAAGCAGTTATTAAATAAGTAAAATAAAATCATGGCCGGAAAAAATTTTTTTGTTTCCACTAACAGGATAGAAGCTTTTAGCGATGGGGTGTTTGCCATTGTAATCACCCTGCTGGCGTTTCAATTTAAAGTACCGAAATTCTCCATAGACAGCAGCCTGCATCAAAATTTTCATGAGCTGCTTAAAATCACTCCTAACGTTATTGGCTTTATTTTCAGTTTTGCTTTTGTAGCAGTATTCTGGGTAAATCATCACCAACTCTATCATTCAATAAAAGAATCCAATGGTAAATTACTTTGGTATAACATGCACTTACTGTTTTGGATTACCATATTACCTTTTCCCATTGCTATCGTAGGCGACCGCCCGGAAATGGCACTTGCTGCCATGAGCCTTGGCGTTGTATTGATGATGAGTTCCGTAGCTGCTTTGTGGGTAAGACGATATTCTTATTTTACTGCCCGGTTGGTAAATGAAGAGCTTTCTCCCGACTCTATTAAAGATGGAATGAACAAAAATATAATTGCGATTGTTTTAAATATCATAGCAATTTTTGCTGCCGTATATTCGGTGTATATTGCCTATGCAATTTATTTTGTAGTACTTATCCTTTTTATGATACCACAAAAATTAGAAAAAAAAACACGTTCATCATTAAAATAAAAAAATATGAAAAGATTCGCAACAGCAGTATGGCAGGGAACCGGTAAAGAAGGTACAGGCCACTTAACCACGCAAAGCACTACTTTAGATAAAACACAGTATTCTTACTTAAGCCGTTTTGAGAATGGTGTAGGTACAAACCCCGAAGAGCTATTGGCGGCGGCTCACGCCGGGTGTTTTAATATGAAGTTAAGTTTTGTATTAAATGCTGCAGGGTTTACGGCAACCAATATTGAAACCCGGTGCGATATTACTTTAGGAGACGGCGCTATTACAGAATCTCATCTAAATGTAAAGGCAACTATACCTGCAATTACGCAGGAACAATTTGATGCAGCCGTGGCAGATGCAAAGGAAAACTGTCCTGTTTCTAAATTACTCAAAACTAATATTACCCACGAAGCAGTATTAAATTAAAAAGATGACGGTTGACAGATGACAGTAGAAAAGCAACGACTGCCCCTATCATCTGTTAACTATCAACTATCAACTTCTCTAAATGACTTTTCAAAATAAAACTATTTTCATCACCGGCGCTTCCCGAGGTATTGGTAAAGCTATTGCCTTGCGCCTGGCAAAAGAAGGTGCCAACATTGTAGTGGCTGCAAAGTCTGTGGAAGAAAACCCAAAATTGGGTGGTACTATTTTTTCTGCTGCGCAGGAAATAGAAAATGCAGGGGGTAAAGCTTTGCCGGTTCAGTGTGATATAAGAGATGAGGGCCAGATAGAGGCTGCCGTAGATAAAGCCGTTGCAACCTTTGGCGGCATTGATGTTTTAATAAATAATGCCTCAGCTATTTCTCTTACACCTACAGAAAAAACAGAACCAAAGCGTTTTGACCTGATGCATGATATTAATGTCAGAGGCACTTTTTTTATGTGCAAAGCCTGCATTCCTTATTTAAAAAATGGCAATAATCCTCACATCATTACTTTATCGCCGCCAATAAATATGGATATGAAATGGTTTGCTAACCATATAGCGTACACGCTGAGTAAATATAATATGACCATGATAACCCTGGGCCTGGCAGCAGAATTAAAAAAGTACAATATTGCTGCCAACGCACTGTGGCCACGTACTACTATTGCTACAGCAGCGGTACAAAATTTATTGGGTGGAGATATGCTGATAAACATGAGCCGCACACCCGAAATAGTTGCCGATGCAGTATTCTATATTTTATCAAAATCAGCCGCAACCTGCACTGGCAATGCTTTTATAGATGAAGCGGTACTGGCCGCAGAAGGAATTACTGATCTCTCAAAATATTCTGTAGTACCCGGCGCACAGTTGTATAACGATCTATTTATCTAATTTTTTTACATTAAACTTTCCTGTTAAAGGATTCCCAATAAAATTTTGTTTTGATGAGCGGTAACTTTTTTGCAAAGATGTACGTTTAATTTCGTACAGTATTTATCTTAAATACTGCCTTACAAAAAAAGTTATAGCCATGACTAATAAAACTGTATGGGCGCTGTTTATAAGCATCTGCATGTATCAAAATATATTTGCAACGGCAGCGCCACCTAAAATTCCCAAAACATTAAAAGCCCAAAGGCTTACCGGTTCTATTAAAATAGATGGAGCCCTAAATGATTCCGCCTGGCGAAATGCTCCCTTAGCCAGTGATTTTGTAGAATACAGGCCTACATCCGGCAAGGCTGAAAACTTTCAAAGCAGAACGGAAGTGTATATTTTGTACGATAATAATTCTATTTATATTGGCGGCTATTGCCACGAGCAAACCCCGGACAGTATCTCCCGGGAACTGGTAGGTCGGGACCAGATAGGCTCTAATGATTTTATAGGGGTGATCTTTGATACTTACAACGATAAAATAAATGCTTCTGGTTTTTATGTAACCCCTTTGGGCGAACAGTATGATGCCAAATATTCCAACACCGGTAATAATGGTGGCGAAGATGGCACCTGGGATGCAGTATGGTACAGTGAATCGCAGATAGTAAAAGACGGATGGACATTTGAAATGCGCATTCCTTATTCTGCTTTAAGATTTAGCAGCAAAGGCAGTTCCTGGGGTTTGAATATTACCCGCCGAAGAAAGAAAACGGGTCAGCAATATATGTGGAACCCGGTGGAACAAACAGTAAATGGTTTTATTAACCAGGAAGGTTTATGGACTGGCATCAGCAATATAAAGCCACCCCTCCGGCTCTCTTTTTCTCCTTATTTTTCTACTTATGTAAATCATTATCCTTATAATATTAAGGATGTTAAAAACACGACGGCGTCAGTAAATGGTGGGATGGATGTAAAATATGGCATCAACCAAAACTATACTTTAGATATGACATTGATACCTGATTTTGGCCAGGTACAAAGTGATAAAAAAGTTTTAAATCTCACGCCTTTTGAAGTAAAGTACGCAGAGAACAGGCCATTTTTTACAGAGGGCACAGAACTATTTAATAAAGGAAATTTATTTTATAGCCGGCGGGTAGGCGGCGAGCCGCTGCGCAAAAATGATGTATATGGCAACCTCAATGCAAACGAAATTGTAGTAAAGAACCCCACAGAAAGTAAACTGATAAATGCCACAAAAATTTCAGGCCGTAACCAAAAAGGTTTTGGCATTGGTATTTTTAATGCTGTAAGTAAAGCCATGTATGCTGAGGTAGAAGATACCCTCACACATAAAATGCGGTCGGTGGAAACAGGCGCCCTTGCTAATTATAACATCATTGTACTGGATCAAACTTTAAAAAATAATTCTTCTGTATCGCTCATTAACACCAGCGTAATACGAAGCGGTAAAGATTACGATGCCAATGTAACCGCCGGGGTATTTGATATAAACAATAAAAAAAATACGTATAACTGGAACGGAAAATTTGCTGTAAGCAATAT
>JBDUCK010000015.1:0-22871 GCA_040003485.1 Ferruginibacter sp.
AGTTTTGCGGGCAAAATTATCAGTACGCATGAGGATCAGTTTTGTATTGGCATTACTATTTGTGTTTCTGGGATTTACCGCCCAATCGCAGGACCTGCAGTTGAACAGGATGCGCAACGAAACGTCACGCACCATTAAAAAAGACGCTGATACCAGCAAATGGAACTGGAAAACAGGCGGACTTCTCAGTATGAACCTTGCACAGGGCTCATTGAGCAACTGGGCGGCAGGGGGCGATAATTTTTCATTGACGGTGAATAGCTATTTCAACTATTTCTTTTTCTACTAGGCTTTTACCAACCAGTTTTCCATCTCTTGTAAAAAGAAATGCTGCCAACGGTGTTTCTTCCGGTGGCTTCGTTTCAAAACTTACAGGGATTGATAATTTTTGAGTTCCTTTTTCCATAAATAATTTTTTTAATGATTAAGAATTAATAATCATTTTCAATAAGCACAGATAAAAATTCTGCACGCAGCTTTCATCACTGCATAATGCTGATAAACTAAAGCCGTGATGCAGACTTAATTTTGCACATGCGCCTAATCATCGCCGGCAATAACCGGTGCAGGCGGACAGCACCTGTACTCCTGGGTTTTATCCAGCAATTCAATCTGCTTACGCAAGAGATCATTTTCCAATTGCAATTTTTCTTTCAGCAATGGCTCGCATGTATCACAATCATCCAGGCAGCTTTTTACAATTATACCGGCTGTAGGTAAAGAAAATTCGGCTTCAAAATCTATTTGCTGTTTTGTTTCGGTAGAAACTTTTCCATCTTTACCAATAAGATTTTTGCCTGCCAGTTGCTCATCCACTTCTTTTAAAGCTTTGTTTCTTGTATCACCATCAAGCGGGCTTGCAAAATTCTGGTCAGATAAAAATGCAGGTTTTGCAAACGTTGCATTGCCTGCTAAAAGTGCAGCCGTATCTATACCGGCATTGGCAGAAAATGTTGAAAAACCTGCTGCACCAGTTGCTACAGGGTTTCTTTTAAGCAGTACAGTTGCAGGGATATCCTGCGGAACCAGTGCAATCGGAATTTTTGATCCTGCCGGTTGAAGCACTCCACCAATGGGTGCGTTATCATCCAGCACTCTTCTTTCAATAGCCACCAGTTCAAATTTTATTTTTTGTTTTTTATTAATGCGGTAAAACATGTAGGTAACGGCATGGCATTTATTGTAATTGGTAAACTCCCGGGAATAGGCTTCAAAATGATCTTCAGATTCTCCCTCAATATGGGTACGGGTGCTTACTTCGCCTACAGAAACAGAATGCGCTTTTCTTGTGGCGCTTACGGCCTGCGAGGCAGAACTTTGTACATGCGTTTTTTGCTGATTTAAATAATCTGCAACGGAATGGCTGTTGTGGCTGCCGCCTGCGCTGGTACTGGCGCTGGCACTTAAGGTAAGTGGGTTAATGCTTCCTCCTGCATCACCATGAAAATCCCATTTACCATCCGAAGAACTTTCTGCATGGCCGCTTTGCGATGCAGATGCATCGGCCAGGTATTTCTGTGTGGCCGTCATAAAATATTGTTCTTCGGATATCTGCTCACTCCGGTAGCTGAGTTTTGTTTCACTGTCGTAAGTAAAGCGGCTTCTTCTATCAGTAGTTGCAAGCCGTACTTTTTCGCCGGGTAGTAAAGAAGTGCTGTAAGCAGGGTCGCCCAAAGTAAGGCCCAGTGTGCACCTGGAGAATTTAAAGTGAAGAATTACTTCTACAATAACTCTTTTTCTGTTTGCTGCAATAACGCTGGATGGATAAGTAAGTACCCGGCTGAAGTTGATAATATCGCAATGATTATCGGCTATCAGATCTGGGCAGCATGGCAATTTTGATTCGTTTTCATTTGGCATAAAATAAATTTAAAAGTTAAAAAAACAGGGCAGCATGGTTAGTGCCGGGCATAACAATCCCCTTAAAAAATGCCCTTTATTTTTTGCTGGAGATACAGGTAATTTTTTTCCAAAAAAATTTCTTTGATGGAAATTGTATGGACTTAACGGCCGTTTCAGTCTGAAGAATCCGAAATCTTGTGTAAAACTAAAAAGGTTAATTAAGAATTGCAATACCTAATTGTGGTAAAAGATTTCTGCAAAAATTTTGTAAGTATTAATCAGCTAATTTTGAGCAAATTATTAACCATTCATTAATATGCAAACAGATTATCTCGTTATCGGTTCCGGAATCGCAGGCCTGACATATGCATTAAAGGTAGCACAGGATTGTCCGGATAAAATGATTACTATTCTCACTAAAACACAGAGTGATGAAACCAATACAAAATATGCACAGGGCGGTATTGCGGGTGTAATGGATTTTGATAATGATAGTTTCTCAAAACATATTGAAGACACTTTGATTGCAGGTGATGGCCTTTGCGACAGGCATATAGTAGAAGTGGTGGTAGAAGAAGGCGTAAAACGGATAAACGAATTGATAGCCTGGGGTGCTCAGTTTGATAAAGAACCCGATGGTGATTTTAAATTGGGAAAAGAAGGTGGCCATAGTGAAAACAGGATATTGCATCATAAAGATATTACCGGCCGTGAAATGGAAAGAGCACTGCTTGAAGCAATAAAAAAATGCAGTAACATACATCTTATCAGCCATTGTTTTGTACTGGATATTATTACACAACATCACCTGGGTTACCTCGTTACAAAATCTACGCCCGATATAGAATGTTATGGTGTATACATATTAAATCTTACCACAAAAAAAATTGAAAAAATAATTGCCAGGGTCACTATGCTGGCTTCCGGTGGTAATGGCCAGGTGTACAGAAGTACCACCAATCCTTCAATTGCCACCGGCGATGGCGTTGCAATGGTATACCGGGCCAAGGGCAGAATAGAGAATATGGAATTTATTCAGTTTCATCCCACCGCTTTGTACGAGGCGGGCGTAAGGGGACAATCTTTTTTAATAACGGAAGCGGTTAGGGGCGATGGCGGTATTTTGCGGAACCAGCATGGCGAAGCCTTTATGGAACGTTATGATAGCCGTAAAGATTTAGCACCAAGAGATATTGTGGCAAGAGCTATCGATAGTGAAATGAAAATAAACGGTACTGAATATGTTTATCTTGATTGCAGGCACATGGATCAGTTGAAATTTATAGAACACTTTCCAAACATTCATGCAAAATGTTTAAGCCTTGGTATTGATGTTTCAAAAGATATGATTCCTGTATCTCCTGCAGCACATTACAGTTGTGGTGGGGTAAAAACAGATGAGTGGGGTAAAACATCCATTAATAATCTATATGCGGCCGGAGAGTGCGCCAGTACCGGGTTACATGGCGCCAACAGGCTTGCAAGCAACAGCCTGCTGGAGGCAATGGTGTTTGCCCACCGGGCTTATAAGCAAACAGTTACACTCCAAAAAAGTGAAAAAAAATCTCATGGCATTTTAAACCTGGAAGCAGCTATACCAGCTTGGAATGCGGCAGGTACCACTGCTCCAAAAGAAATGATCCTTATCACACAGAGCCTTAAGGAAATGAAATTACTTATGAGCGATTATGTTGGTATTGTGCGTAACAATGAGCGGTTGCATCGTGCAAACCGGCGGTTAGATCTGTTGCATGAAGAAACAGAATTGCTATATGAAAAAACAGAAGTGTCGCCACAGTTATGTGAACTGCGTAACTTAATAACGGTAGCATATCTAATAGTAAAAAGTGCAGAGTTCAGACAAGAAAGCCGAGGCCTGCATTTCAATACCGACTATCCGGAGCGTAGCCTGATCTTGCAAAATACCATTTTGTAACCGGCAGTATACCACTAAGCATCATCGTTGTGTCACTCACTGGTACAACATACCTTTGCTCAACAACTAAATACATGTATTATATTATTTACGGCTTATTGTATCTCGTTTCTTTGTTGCCTTTTTTTATTTTATACGGCCTCAGCAATTTTGCTTACTTTATTATTTATCATATACTCGGATATCGAAAAAAAGTAGTGTTCAATAACCTTGATATTGCTTTTCCGGAAAAATCAGCGATAGAAAAAAAACAGATAGCCAGGAAATTCTACAAAAACCTTACTGATAATTTTATAGAAACAATAAAATTGCTTAGCATGTCAGAAAAAGAATTTTCAAAACGGGCTGAAACAGTAAACCTGGATGCTGTAAATCTATTGGCATCCAAAGGAAAAAATATTCAGCTGCACAGCGGTCACCAGATGAACTGGGAATATGCCCATTTAGTTATTGCAAAAAATATTCATCTGCGCCTGGTGACGGTTTATATGCGGATCACCAATAAGGCTTTGGATAGATTATTTTTAAAAATCAGGTCACATGGAAATGCATTGATGGTAGCTGCGCAGGATTTTAAATCCCAGGGGCATGAAATATTTAAAAACCAATACTCACTTGGTTTGGTAGGAGATCAGAATCCCGGTGCGCCACAATCATCTTTCTGGCTTAATTTTTTTAATAAGCCTGCACCTTTTGTAACAGGTCCGGATAAAAGTGCAGTAATTAATAATACTGCAGTAGTTTTTGTAAAAATGGTAAAATTGAAAAGGGGATATTATAATTTTCACTGTTCAATAATAACAGAAGAAGCTTCATCTTTTAAAAAAGGCGAGCTTACTTTATTATACCGGGATTTTTTGGAAGCAGCCATAAGAGAACAACCGGATAATTATTTATGGAGTCACCGGCGCTGGAAATTTGAATGGGAACCTAAGTATGAAAAAAAATGGATAGACAAAGTGGATGCCCCATTAAATAAGGCATAAAAAAATCCTGCAATTTTTACATTGCAGGACAAAATACTTAGGTAAAAATTTAATTTAATACACTTGCTTCTTTTATTATAGAGATATCTTTCTGTTCCTTTATTTTATCCCAGCCACCAATCACATTTCTAATATTATGAATACCCTGGCGTTTTAAAAGAGAAGAGGCAATAACACTCCGGTAGCCACCGGCGCAATGAACATATAGATTTTGGTTGTCTTCAAATTGTGCCAACTGCAGTACATCCGTCATTTCATTTAGCGGCATATTTACTGCATTTTTTAAATGCCCGTCTGCAAATTCTGTTTCCCGGCGTACATCTACCACCAGCAAATTAGGATCGTGTGGGATATCCATTACCAGCTCATCCGCTTCTATTTCTATAAGCATATCTATTTTTTCACCTGCACTTTTCCAGGTTTCAAAACCACCTTTTAAATAGCCTCTCATTTTATCAAAACCTACCCTGGAAAGACGGATAACAGTTTCTTCTTCTTTACCAGCAGGAGTAACCAATAAAATCTTTTTGTCAAAGGGTAAAATGCTGCCTGCCCATTCTGCAAATCTACCTTCGAGCCCTATAAATATGGCACCGGGTATGAAGCCTTCTGTAAATTCTGTTGCCGGCCGGGTGTCTAATAATATTGCATCTTCACTCAATTGTTTTTTAAATTCTTCCAGGTTCAATATTTGTGTTCCTCTTTTTGTTACTTCATTAATACCATCGTAGCCCTGTTGATTTATTTTTGCATTAATTGCAAAATATTTTGGAGCTGCACCTAAGCCACCGGCCACGGAAGCAATAAAATCTTCTTTGGTCTGGGGTTGCAGTGCGTAATTTGTTTGCTTTTCTTCAGCAATAGTGCTGAAGGTATTTGGCCCTAAATTTTTACCGCAACTGCTTCCGGCCCCGTGCGCCGGATAAACAATAACATCCCCTGGCAAAGGCAAAATTTTATTTTGAATTGTATCGTACATAATCCCGGCAAGCTCTTCGCTGCTCATATTGCCACTGCTTAAATCCGGGCGACCCACGTCGCCTACAAATAAAGTATCCCCGGTAAATACAGCATTTGGTTTTCCATTTGCATCTTTCAATAGATAGCAACTACTTTCTAAAGTGTGGCCCGGGGTATGCAATACCGTTAGCGAAATTTCCCCCAGCTTAAAAACTTCTCCATCTGCGGCGCTGTGTATTTTAAAATTTGTTGCTGCACCGGGTCCAAAAACAATAGGTGCCCCGGTTTCTTTGCTTAAATCTATGTGGCCGCTAACAAAATCTGCATGAAAATGGGTTTCAAAAATATATTTTATAACTGAATTTCTTTCTCTTGCCAACTGCAGGTAATCAGCTATATCTCTCAGAGGATCTATAATGGCGGCTTCGCCTTCACTCTCAATATAATAAGCAGCTTCGCTAAGGCATTTTGTGTAAAGTTGTTTTATAAACATAATGATAAAATTAAACCTGGTATAAAGATAAAAATAAAAAAGCGGATGTATAACAACCGCTTTTTTAATAAAACCATGTTGTTGTTAAGCAACCAGATCTTCAACAACTCCCGTAATTTCATCTATACGTTTATTATTAACGGTGTAATAAATAAACTTCCCGTCACGTTGGGTAACCACAATACCTGCTCTTCTTAAAATTGCCAGGTGTTGTGATGCCACTGATTGCTCCAGGCGCATACGTACATAAATTTCTGTAACAGTAATTTTTTTCTCTGTTTCTATCAGCGATAAAATTTGTTGACGCAACTTATGATTTAATGCTCTTAAAACGAGAGCTGCTTTCTTTAAGTTGTGGTAGTTGATTTTAATAACTTCTGGTGTTCCGTTAACGGACTCTTTAGCCTGCTCATTTAACTGTGTTGCAACGATCATAGGAATGATAAATTTTAAAAATGCTTAATAATATATTAATCTGCAAATATACGAACGAATTAATATTTATCTTTCTATGTATTGTTAAAAACGACTAAGCTTATGTGATTATAAATTTTTTTAATTACCATTAAAAAATTCCTTCACATATAAAGGCTGACTATGAGCAAGTTCTGTAAATTCCTTTGCTCTAAATTTTTTATGCGAAAGTTGTGCAATTGATGCCGTAATACTTACTTCCTCTATGAAAGAGCAGTTGCTGTTGCTTATAAGAGCTTTCCATTTTTTAATTCCACTTCCCAAAAACACAATTTTATTATTTTTTAATTCTGCCATAAATAAATTTTCGGTAAGTATTACTGCACATGCGGGTAAAATTTCTATCAATTTATTATTGAATAAAGCTGTGTATACTTCCATTCGCCTGGCATCAATCATGGGGCAATAATAATCAGCAGAAATATTAGTAAGATTAGCTGCTGCCGATGCCATGGCATTAAGAGTGCCAATAGTTATAAAAGGTTTATTTAAAGCATAAGATAAACCTTTTGCAGCGGCCATCCCAATCCTTAATCCTGTATAAGACCCTGGCCCTTCAGTAACTGCAATGGCATCCAGATCTTCCCCCTTTATAACCGCCTGTTGCAATACATTTTTTATAGCCGGGTGTAAAAAAGAAGCATGTTCTTTTTGAATATTATTGCTGAGAAAACATGTTATCTCACCTTCCCTGGCAATACTTACAGAAGCTATTTCAGTAGAAGTATCAATATTTAAAATAAGGCTCATGCTATGAATGTATAAATTTTTCCAAAGCTGGAGCAATGGTATAACGGGAATCCCTAATCGATAATTTCATCAGCAGGTTGTAAATATTTTTTTCGCCAATAATTTTTGACCATTCAAAAGGACCGTATGGATAATTTGTGCCCAGCTTCATGGCAATATCAATATCGGTTTCAGAGCTTACATTTTCTCCTGCCGCATAATACGCTTCATTAATTATCATGGCAATAATTCTTGCACTTATAAAACCAGGCTCATCAGGAACCTGGATGTATTGTTTGCCAAGCTCCCTTAAAACGGCTGTAGCTGCTTCATTTAAATTTCCGCATACTTCCCAAATCCGTTTTGCCAAAAAGCCTGCCCAGCCATTAATCCGTATCAAATTATCGCCTGCATTCATTTCCTGCAAAGTAGTTGTTACACTGTTTATAAAAAGAGGATAGGTGCCAGGATAATTGTGCAAAGCCTTATCTGCCGGATGCAGTATAAATCCTGCATGCACATCTTCTGTATAAAGTAGCTCCTCCACATTATTTATTCTTATCCAGTTTATATAATTGTTACAGGCTATCAATTCATTCCACCCGTCATCATCGCTTAAAACTGCAATTTTCATCAATTGTTATTTTTACAAAAATACGTGGTTGAGAAAAGATATATTTGTGTTTAAAAAAAATTAATAAAATATGGCTAAGCAAATTATTAAAACAGATAAAGCCCCAGCGCCTATTGGGCCGTATAACCAGGCTGTAAAATCTGGTATTATGTTGTTTATTTCGGGGCAGGTCGCTATCAATCCTGCAACTTCAGAATTAGTGATGGCAAATATTAATGAAGAAACCAACCAGGTTATGAAAAACCTTTCTGCCATATTGCAGGAAGCCGGTATGCAATTTTCTAACGTTGTAAAAACAACAATCTTTTTAAGCGATATGCAACTCTTTGCCGAAGTAAATGAAATCTATGGAAAATATTTTGAGACTGATGGTTCCACCGAAGGTGCTGGTTTCCCTGCCAGGGAAACCGTGGCCGTAAAAGGATTACCTAAAAATGTAAACGTAGAAATAAGCATGATTGCTGCATTATAACCATGATAATTATCACCGCCAGCGTACATGAATATTTAATTAACACCCTTCAACAGAAGGGTTACAAAGTATTATACGAGCCACAAATTACCTACGAAGAGTTATTAACTAAAATAGAAAATGCTACCGGCCTGGTAGTAACTACCCGGCTAAAGATTGATAAAGCTGCCATTGATAAAGCCTTAAAATTAAAATGGATCGGAAGATTGGGTAGCGGGCTGGAGCTTATTGATATTGATTATGCAAACCAGAAGAATATCATTTGTGTAAGTACACCAGAGGGTAACAGGAATGCAGTAGCAGAGCATGCTTTGGGTATGTTACTAAGTATGATGAAGAATATAGACAAAGGGTGCAATGAAGTTAGAAATGGTATTTGGTTGCGTAATGAAAACAGGGGAACAGAACTTAGTGGTAAAACGGTGGGGATAATAGGTTACGGAAATACCGGTGCGGCATTTTCAAAATTACTTTCTTCATTTGATGTGACCATATTGGCTTATGATAAATATAAAACTGATTTTGGAGGTAAGATGGTAAGAGAAGTAAATCTGGATCAATTATGCAGATATGCAGATGTAATAAGTTTTCATATTCCCCTTACTGACGAAACAAAATATATGGCCAATGAACAATTTTTTAGTTCATTAACCCAAAAGCCGTGGATAATTAATACGAGCCGTGGCCCGGTAGTACAAACAGCTGCATTAATAAATGCTTTGGAGAAGAAGCTTATTGCAGGTGCAGCCTTAGATGTGTTGGAAAATGAACATTTAGATGCACTTACCCCAGCCCAAACTACACAATTTAATTATCTCTGCGGCCGGGGAGAGGTAATTATCACCCCGCATATAGCAGGCTATTCACACGAGGCATTTTTAAAAATGAGTAAGATACTGCTTGAAAAACTTGGGATTTAATATTTCTTAGGGCTTTCTTTGCTTCTTTCGGTAAAAGATTTTAGTATATTTGTATACATGCAACGCTTCAGTAAAACTGGAGCGTTGTATTTTTTTATAAGTTTAAACGAATTATATGGCAGAAATAAATTACGTAACACAGGAAACTTTTGAAAGAATGCAGGCAGAACTGCATAGCCTGAAATCTATTGACAGGCCTGCTGCAAGTGCTGCAATAGCAGAAGCAAGAGAAAAAGGAGATTTAAAAGAAAATGCCGAATATGATGCAGCCAAAGAAGCACAAGGTTTGCTGGAAGCAAAAATTAATTACCTGGAAGGGGCTATGGCAAATGCACGAATTTTGGACGAATCTACCATTGATACCAGCCGGGTAAGTATTCTTACAAAAGTAACCGTCACCAACCTTTCGATAAAGAAAACTGTTACTTACCAGATAGTATCAGAAAGTGAAGCCGATCTTAAGGCTGGTAAAATATCTGTAACCTCTCCCATAGGAAAAGGCTTATTAGGTAAAATTGTGGGGGATGTGGCCGAAGTAACCGTGCCGGCAGGAGTATTAAAATTTAAGATAGAAAAAATTGCTGTCTAATAAATCAATCAATTTATTTTGGGCCCATACTTGTAAAAAGTATGGGCTTTTTGTTTATTACATTTGTAAAAAAAAGCAATGACTATTTTTTCTAAAATAATTGCAGGAGAAATCCCTTCTTATAAAATTAAAGAAGATGATTTGTTTATAGCTTTTTTAGATGTATTTCCTTTAGTAGAGGGACATGTACTTGTGGTGCCAAAAATAGAAGTGGATAAAATATTTGATCTGCCGGATAGTTATTTATCTGCCATGCTGGTATTTGCCAGGCCAATTGCAAAATCAATTGAAAAGAGTTTTGATTGTAACCGATGTGGCATAAGCGTTATAGGAATAGAGGTACCGCATGCACACATGCATCTAATTCCCATAAATACTGCGAATGATTTGAATTTTACCCAGAAAAAAATTAGTGTTCCAGATAGTAAGATGAAAGAAATACAACAAAAAATTATAAGCAACTTATAACCAGATCAGGCGTTAAGCCTGAATCCTACGCCATGGATTGTTTCAAGATTTACAGCAGGGTCAGCTTTAAAATGCTTTCTTAATTTGGTGATAAATACATCCATACTGCGGCCTAAAAAATAATCATCTTTTCCCCACACATTTAAAAGTACTTCTTCTCTTTTTAAGATCTTATTGTTGTTTTGTGCCAGAAATTTAAGGAGGTCAGCTTCTTTTTGGGTAAGACTTATAGCTTGTGGGCCATCATAGATTTTTAGTTCGTTATGAACAAATCTTAGCTTACCGATATAAAAATCTTCTTTTACATCTGCATCAAGTTTTTTAGTTCGCCTTAAGAAAACTTCTATACGCATAATAAGTTCCTTTATGCTGAAGGGCTTGGTAATATAATCATCTGCGCCGGTAGCAAACCCTTTTAACTTATCTTCTTCCAGGCTTTTTGCCGTTATAAAAAGGATAGGTACAATATCGCTTTGCTGACGTATTTTTTTTGCTACGGCAAACCCATCCCTTACAGGCATATTTACATCCAGCAGGCACAGGTCAAATTTTTTCTTCTGAAATTCCTGCCAGGCTGCTTCGCCATCTGCACAGCTAAATACATCATAACCTGCGTCAGTTAAATTGTCTTTAATTACAAAACTTAGTGCGGTATCATCTTCGGCAAGTAAAATTTTAGCTTTCATATTTTTATGTCCTCGGAATTTTAATAATAAAGAAACTGCCTTTTCCATATTCGCTTTGCACTTCTATACTGCCATGATGAGCATCCATAATTTTTTTTACAAAATTTAAACCCAGTCCAAAACCCGTTACATTGTGCAGATCACCGGAAGTAACCCTGTAAAATTTTTTGAAAATTTTCTTCTGGTGTTTTTTTTCAATGCCGATGCCGCTGTCTTTTATTATGGCACAAAAATCGTTTCCTTCTATGAAAGTTGTTATTTCTATAAACGGTTTTACAGAATATTTAACGGCATTTTCTATAAGATTAATAAAAGTAAGCAGCAGGTACGATTTGTCGGCATTGATCTTACTGTTATGGCTTTCGTTAACTATTTCCACACTACCGGCTTTACTTTCTATTAAAGGGGCCAGTTCGTTGGCCGCCTGCTCCATCAATTCACCGGCATCAAAAATTTCCTTTTGCAGGGAAAGTGTATTTTCTTCTGTATATGCTATCTGCAGAAGCCTTTGTGTTTGCTGCTGCAAATGCAGGGTTTGGTCTTGTATAATGCCTGCATAATTATTTAATTTTTCCGGCTTGCCTGTTATAGCGGGATCTTTTAAAACATCGGCAGCTATTTTAATTACGGAAAGAGGTGTTTTAAATTCATGGGTAAAATTATTTACAAAATCCTTTTGCGTTTCGTTCAAAAATTTTTGACGGTATAAATAAAATATGCTGAAACTAAAGGCAATGAGAACAACTATGAGCAAGCCGCCAGAAACGAGCCAGAAAACCATTTGTTTTATTACATATTGGGTTCTGTGTGGAAAAAATAAAAGGATATATGAAAAGTCTTTTTTAAAATATGGGATCTTGTCATCCTTGCCAGACTTAAAATTAGCATCCGGCATATCAATATATTTATCTGCTGTAAATCCTTCGATACCCTTAATATGCAGGCCTACTTTACAATCTGTAAACACATCAAAATCTGCAAACTCTGCGCTAAGGCTGTTGCTGATAGTGTCAATATTATATTCCTGGCTTATTTTTGCCAGGTAAATATCCGGCTGTGGGTTTTCTATATTTTTTTCAAAACTGTAACTACTGTCGCCGGAAATATTCAGGTCTTCGTACATTGCCCGAATACTTTTAGAAACATTTGTATTAAACTGTTTTTGTTCAAAGCGATAAATTTTCTGTATCCAGAATAATTGCACTGCAATAATAATCGCAACAACAAATGTACTCAGCACAATCAGCCACCTTAATGTTTTAGATCTTATCTGCATTTAATCAGCATTATAAAAACTTATTTTACCCTGCCGGGATTTTTATTTAAAAAATCTTTCCAGCCTGCTGCTTTTCCCCCCGAAGATTTTAGTAAAACATTATCCTGGAAGTGATGGCAGACTGCCACAGCAAGCGCATCCGATGCATCAAATTGTTTTGGCCCGTCTGCAAAGTTCAGCAACTGTTGCAGCATTTTCATCACCTGCTCTTTATTGGCATTCCCATTACCGGTAATGGACTGTTTTATTTTTTTTGGCGAGTATTCACTTACCATTAGCCCTGCCTGTATGGCTGCTGCAATGGCTACACCCTGGGCCCTGCCCAGCTTTAGCATGCTTTGCACGTTCTTTCCAAAGAAAGGAGCTTCAATGGCAAAAGAATCAGGTTTATGTGTTGTAATAATTTCCAGTACTTTGCTATGAATTTTTTGCAACCTTTCATAAGCATCATCTTTAGATGATAACTTTAAAATACCCATCTCTACCAGGGTCATCTTTTTTCCGGTAATACTTATGAGGCCAAAGCCCATTATAATAGTACCGGGGTCAATGCCTAGAATGATTTTTGATGTTTTTTGCAAAGTGCGGCCTATTTTTACTTTTAAAATATTTATTTGAACAAAAATATTAAAATATTCATCAATTACTTTTTAGGCCCGTTTTTGTTCGTATTGCTTTCCTGGACTTTATATAAACAAATCATTCACCGTCCGGATCTGCCACAGCGATGGATGCAGATAAAGTTAAGCTGGAAGAACTACAATTTCTGGCTGGTGTTTTTTTTAATGTTTGTAAACTGGGGGCTGGAAGCCAGGAAATGGCAATTGCTGGTAGCACCGCTGGAAAAATTCTCATTCTTCAAAGCATATAAAAGTGTACTCTCCGGCTGTAGCGTTACAATGCTTACACCCAACCGGATAGGAGAATATGGCGGCAGAATCGTTTATGTGCAGGAGCATCATCGGCTGAGCGCTATACCACTTACGATTTTAGGAAGCATAAGCCAGTTATTCGTTACCGTTATAATGGGCACTATCGGGCTTATTGTCTTCAGGTATTCGGAAACAGAAACTGTTTTGTTTAAATTATTACCTCCATTTGCAGCTAATATTTTGCTCTACTTAAGTATCATCATCAGTATTTTACTTATATTAATTTACATGCGGGTACGCTTAATATTACGCATTATCAGTAAAATAAATTTTTTAAAAAAGCTCAATAAATATTTACAGTTGCTTAATAGCTTTAACCGTAAACAATTGTTAAGAATTTTGTTTCTATCTTTTTTACGGTATATGGTATTTATTTTGCAATACCTGCTGCTGTTAAAAGTAATGCAGGTTGATATTGCAAACTTTGCCTGCTTTTGGTTGTTGTCTGTTTTTTATCTTGTAATGGCTATAGCGCCAACTATAGGTTTTACGGAGTTGCCGGTGAGAGCAGCAGCAAGTGTAGAATTGCTTCAGTTATACAGCACAAATATTATAGGCATACAGGCAGCATCCCTGGGTATATGGCTTATAAATTTAGTAATACCGGCAATTGCAGGAAGTTTATTAATTTTCGGAATTAAAATCATGAAAGAAAAATGATTGTACGTTTTAGACCCTTTTTACCTTTTGTTGCAGCACTTTGCTTAAGCTTTACTCCTGCGGCTTCTACGCAGACCTCCCCGGACTTTTGCGGAATAAAAAACTCGGCATTCAAAGCAGGGGAAAGAGTAATTATGAAAGTTTATTACAGTACGCTCGGTGCCTATATAGGTGCAGGTGAAGCCAGTTTTACAACTACTTTAGAACGCCTGAATGGTAAGCCGGTATACCATTCCGTAGGCGATGGTAAAACCTATTCTTTTTTTGACAATTTTTATAAAGTAAGGGATCGCTACGAAAGTTTTATAGACACTGCTTCCCTGCAGCCTTATAAATTTATACGCAATGTAGAGGAAGGAGGGCATAAGATTTACAATAATGTAAGCTTTAACCAAACCGCTCACACGGCTGTAAGTACCAATGGTGTTTTTAAAATATCGGAGTGTATGCAGGATGTAGTGAGTGCTGTATATTATTCCCGCAATATTAATTTTGATAAATACAAAGTGAATGATAAAATTCCTTTTGATATGTATTTAGACGATGAAATTTATCATCTCTACATCCGCTACCTGGGAAAAGAAAAAATAAAAACCCGTTACGGAAAATTTAATGCAATAAAGTTCAAGCCGCTACTAATAAAAGGAACCATTTTTGAAGGGGGTGAAAAAATGAATGCCTGGGTAAGTGATGATCCCAATCATTTATTGCTAAGGGTAGAGAGCCCGATTTCTGTCGGTAAAATTGTGATAGATATGATGGGTTACTCAAACCTACGCTACCCACTTTCTTCGCTTATGGGTTTGCGTTAGAACACATACCTGAGTTAAAAATAAGTAAAAAAGATCGTTAAAAAGAAGAGTAATTTTTTGTCCGGGCAAAAGCTTTCAACAGAGGCGTTCTTGCAAAGTTTATCCTGACGAAGGAAGGGACCTCTTGTACATTTTATTATAATGGCATCCGTTAAAGTTCGCTAAGTTTAAAACTATCTTTCATTCTTATTCCCCTATCCGTCATCTGCAGGCTGCAGCATTCTATTAAAGGATCATGCTCAAAAAATAATACATAATCATTTTGCTGTGCTTCTGTAAGAAAAGATTTTTTTTCATTTAAGGTAGTTAGCGGAAACATATCATAAGCCATCACATAAGGTAATGGTATATGCCCTGCAGATGGAAGCAGGTCTGCCATATAAATTAATGTCTTCCCTTTATAATTTATTTGTGGCAGCATCATGGCATCTGTATGGCCAAATGCCTGCCGAATCATGATACCCTCAGGAAATTCGGCACCAGAGGTTTCAATAAATTTTAATTGGCCGCTTTGTTGTATTGGTAAAATATTTTCTTTTAAAAAACTTGCTTTTTCTCTCTCATTGGGCTCTGTAGCCCATTTCCAGTGGCGTTCATTGCTCCAGTAAGTGGCATTCTTAAAAGCTGTTATCAATTTCTCTCCATCTTTTATGATGCTGCCACCGCAATGGTCAAAATGAAGATGCGTAAGCAGCACATCCGTGATATCATCTTTACTAAAACCATGTGCCGCCAGAGATTTATCCAATGTATCATCGCCGTGTAAATAATAATGGCCAAAGAATTTCGCATCCTGTTTATCTCCCATGCCATTATCTACTAAAATAAGCCGGTTGCCATCTTCAATTAATAAACATCGTAATGCCCAGCTGCACATATTATTTTCATCGGCAGGGTTTATTTTATTCCACATGCTTTTTGGCACTACGCCAAACATAGCGCCACCATCTAATTTAAAATAGCCTGTATTAATTGAATATAAATTCATAAGATAAAATTAAACAGTTTGCTTTGTAGCTTTTTGTTTGCCGGCCGTTAAAACCAACCATACAAACCCTAGTGCAAAAAATACAACCAGCGATAAAATGGATTGGCGAATGCTGCTGATGCCTTCAATAAAACCAAAAGTAAAAAGGCCTATTACAATGGCAAATTTTTCTGTAACATCATAAAAGCTGAAAAACGAGGCGGTATCTTTTGTTGGCGGCATAAACTTAGAGTAGGTGGAGCGGCTAAGTGATTGTATGCCCCCCATCACCAGGCCTACCAAAGAAGCTAAAATATAAAAATGAATTTCTGTCGAAATAAAATAACCCGTTATACAAACACCTATCCATAGCAGTACGGTAAATATCAGCACTTTTATATTACCAAAAGTTGCAGAAAGTTTTGACATGCCGACTGCCCCTACTATGGCAACCAGTTGAATGATAACTGCTGTAATAATTAATTTTTGATCCGGCAGCTTTAATTCTTTTATACCAAAATCAATTGCCACCAGCATTACGGTTTGTACCCCCATGCTGTAAAAAAAGAACGCCGTTAAAAATCTTTTTAAAACAGGCATATCCTTTAACTGGTTCCATACAATTTTTAATTCTTTAAAGCCGTTGGTCAGTACATTGTGTTTTTCTTTTCGTTCGCTCTTTGGGGTAATAGGTAAACGGTTAAAAGTGATCTGGGCAAAACCAACCCACCAGATACCGACTAATAAAAAAGTTATTTTTAAAGGCAGCGGATTATCAGGCATTAAAATTACGAGGGCAAAACCAACCAGCTGCATCAACACACTACCTATATATCCGAAAGTATAACCCTTGGCGCTGATCCTGTCCTGGTCTGCATCAGCAGCTATTTCTGGTAAATATGAGTTGTAAAAAACCTGACTGCCGTAGAAACCTATACCGGCAAACATAAAGCACATTAGTCCCAGGGTGACATGGTCTTTATCAAAGAAAAACATCAGCGAACAACTGGCAGCGCCCAGGTAACAAAAGAAGCGCATAAAATTTTTCTTGTTGCCTTTATAATCTGCAATAGAAGAAAGAATAGGCGATAGCAAGGCGATCACCAGAAATCCAAATGCCAATACATAATCTTTCAATTCTGTATTTACGAAATGGCGCCCTAAGAAAGTAATACCGTCCGGAAAATTTTTAAGGCCTGTAATAGCAGCATAATATGCCGGGAAAAATGTAGTGGTAATAACCAGGTTATAAACAGAATTTGCCCAATCGTACATGGCCCAGCCGTTAATAACTTTTTTAGAAGCAGTCTGCATGTGAATAGTATAAGAACTGAAAATACTAAATCAATTTAAGAATTACACAAATTAGAAAGAATTACACGAATTACTTCCTAACCCCTAAATATCTAACCTCTAAACCACTTAAACTTTTGAACTCTTGAACTCTTGAACCTTTAAACTTCTGAAACCTCTCAAACGCTAACCTTTTATATGCCCGGTGTAAATCAATGCAAATAAAATAAGGCCTAATACGATCCTGTAAATGCCCCAGATACGGAAGCCATGCTTTTTTAAAAAGCCAATAAAGAATTTTATGGCGAGCATTGCTACTACAAATGCTACCAGGTTACCAATGCCTAATAATTTTAATTCTTCGCCAGAAAAGCCGCCGGCCTCTTTATAGTATTTATACAATTTATAACCCGTGGCAGCCAGCATAGTGGGCACCGCCAGGAAAAATGAAAACTCCGCAGCAGCACTCCGGGTAAGCCTTTGCTGCATACCGCCAATAATAGAAGCAGCACTGCGGCTTACGCCTGGCACCAGGGCCAGGCATTGCCAGATGCCGATGATAAAGGCATTAATAAAAGAGACCTGTTTCTCCGATTGTATGCGTGGGCGGGTAAATAATTTATCTACAAAAAGTAAAATTACCCCTCCCACAAAAAGAGCGATGGCAACCGTAGTGGTACTTTCCAGCAAAGCATCTATTTTTTTAGAAAATAAAAACCCCAGTATTAAAGCAGGTATAACACCAGCTATCAATTTTAAATAAAACTGCCAGTTTTTAAAGTCAAAGAATTTTTTCCAATACAATACCACTACGGCAAGTATGGCTCCTAATTGTATGACTACGGTAAACACTTTGGTGAAATCATTATCGGCAACATTCAATAATTTTTCCGCAATAATCATGTGCCCGGTAGACGATACAGGTATAAATTCCGTTAACCCTTCTACGATGGCTATAATAATACTTTGTATAAGATCCATTGGTAAGCAGTTTTGTGGTTAAAATTAAAACACCGGTTTGTAAACCTGAATAATGTTATTCAAATCTGCAAACCGGTACAGCATATTAGTATAAATATTTTAAGCGCTCTTACGCTTTTTCATGATAGCAAAAATTTCAATTACAAAACCTGCTACAATTAGAAATGGCGCCAGGGTAATACGGCGGAAACTGTAAACCTCCTTATCATCAAACACATTTGGGTTGGCACTCTTACCGCCAGCCATTAATAAAAAACCCAATATAATTACGCCCAGCCCTATCAACATCCACTTAAAATTTTCTTTGTCAAAAAGGGTATTTTTAGTAGCGGGTTCTTTTTTTGTTTTTAGCATAAAAAATTAATTGAGGCTGCAATATAATCAATGTTCCAAAAGTTTAAGAAGTTTAAAACGTTTGAGCCTTTTTAATACAGGTCATCCAGTTTCATACGCAGGTATTTAATTACCGAGCGATGCGTACTGATCAGCGTGATGGTTATTCCTAATATAATAATGATGAGAAAGAGCATTAAAAGCCCGGTATTATCATGAAGTAATTTAAAATTTGGTATATATCTTTCTATCAAAAATACAGAACCCCAGATAGCTGCAATAGCAATCAGCGAAGCTACCAACCCGTTTATAAGCGCCCGTTGATTGATGGGTTTGGCTATAAACCATCTGGTGGCTCCCACCATCTGCATAGTCTTTATTAAAAAGCGGTTGCTGTACATCGCAAGCCGGATGGTATTATCAATACTGAACACCACAATTATGGTAAGAATAAATGCGGCAATTAAAAAGATAATACCGGCAGTTTTCACATAGCTGCTCACTTTGGTTACAGTCTCTGTGGGAAATTGAAACTCCGAAATAAGCCCCGGGTACGCAGTTTGTAAATTAGTAGCCAGCATATCCAAACTGTCTTTTTCCACATGGTCTGCCTTTACATAAAAGTCAATGCTTTCGGGCAGTGGGTTATTCTCCAGGAATTTTTTCCAGGTAGTGTCATTTTCATTATTCCATTTTTGCAAAGCCATTTCTTTGGTCACATGCTCTACCCTGTTCACATAGGTAATGGCAGAAATATATTCTGTAAGACTGTCAATTTGTTTTTTAGAAGCATCCCGGTTTAAGTAAGTGTGCACCTGTATGCTCTCTTTAAAATAATCGCCGGTTTTGCGAAGGTTTAAAAAGAACCAGCCTACAATACCAAATAAAAATAAAACCAATGCCACACCTATAATAGCACCGGTATAGTTTGGTTTTCCTTTTTTGCTGGATGCTTTTCCAAATTGAGCCATAATATTTTTTTATTTATAAGTTATTATCAGGGGCTGTCAGCCCTTACCAAATTTAAACTTCGGTTCCGGATATTCGCTTCAAGCTTCATTGCATTTCGCTTTACGCTGCTATCCGGCAGCCAATCAGCCGCAGTATATCCATCAACTTAAGCAGCAACTTTTTATTCTTACTGTAACTTTTTTCAAACCGGGGCAAAAATAAAGGTTTTTACCTGCTTTGTTTTACTTTTGTATTCAGTCAAAAAACGCTTACCCGCCAAATGTATTTTTAATGTTGCATTAGGCTTGCTTATTTATTTGTTAAAATAATTTTCCATCCATTTTATTTTTAGATGAATAGCGATAAACCGTAGAATAGTGCGACAGTCTATCCCGAAAAATTCGGGACCAATGAAGATGATTAAAGAAAAAATGCCGGGTCCAAAAAAGTAAAAAATTAATAGTCAATAAAAAATAATGGAATACGATTTTAGAAAGATTGAAGAAGAATGTCAAAAGAAATGGAAAGAAGACGGGGTATATAAAGTTTCTAATATTTCTGATAAACCTAAATATTATGTGCTTGATATGTTTCCTTATCCAAGTGGTGCAGGCCTGCATGTGGGGCATCCGCTGGGCTATATTGCCAGTGATATTTACAGCCGTTACAAAAGATTAAAAGGGTTTAATGTGTTGCACCCGATGGGTTTCGATAGTTTTGGGTTGCCTGCAGAACAATACGCCCTGGAAACAGGGCAACACCCGGCAACCACCACCGAAAAAAATATTGAAACCTTTAAAGCACAACTGGATAAAATAGGTTTTTGTTATGATTGGGACCGGGAAATCCGTACCAGCGACCCATCGTATTATAAATGGACACAATGGATATTCTTACAGTTGTTCAACAGCTATTTCTGTAATACACAAAAAAAGGCCTTGCCCATTTCTTTGTTAGTAGAAAAATATGAGACAAAAGGCTCTGCACATTTTACCGCCGAAGAATGGAAGTCATTTACAAAAAAAGAGCAGGAAGATATTTTAATGAAACGCCGCCTGGCATTTAGCTCGTATGGAGAAGTAAACTGGTGTGAGGCACTGGGTACCGTATTGGCAAATGATGAAGTGGTAAATGGTGTGAGTGAAAGAGGTGGCCACCCCGTAGTAAAAAAGAAAATGCGGCAATGGTACCTGCGCATTACCGAATATGCAGACCGGCTGCTGGAAGGCCTGGAAACAGTGAACTTCAGCGATGCGATGAAGGAGATGCAAAAAAACTGGATCGGTAAAAGTGAGGGAGCAGAAATGATTTTCTCCCTCATCCCCAACCCTTCTCCACCTGTGGCGAAGGGTGTTGTGGAGATTGAAGCAAAGACAAAAGCGAATGATTCAAGAACCCAAAGCGACAAAGAAAACTCAAAGGGTAGCGAACTTAGTCCCCCCTCTCCACCTGTGGACGAGGGGCGGGGGGTAAGGGTCTACACCACAAGGCCCGATACAATTTTCGGCGTAGATTTTTTGGTACTTGCACCGGAACATGAACTGGTTGCAAAAATTACAACTGACGGACAAAAACAAGAAATAGAAAGTTATCTTACTTATGTAAAAAGCCGCAGCGACCGGGAACGCATGGCCGAAGTAAAACAGATCACGGGTTGCTTTTCGGGTGCGTATGCCATCAACCCTTTTGACGGAAAATTAATTCCTATCTGGATTGCAGAATATGTACTGGCAGGTTATGGCACGGGTGCTATTATGGCCGTGCCTTGCGGCGATCAAAGGGATTTTGCCTTTGCAAAACATTTTAATATTCCCACTACCAATATAATCGGCAGTCATTTTAATGGAGAAGAAGCCAACGCAACAAAAGATGCAGTGTTGGAAAATTCTGGTTTCTTAGATGGCCTGTTAATGAAGGATGCAATTGGCGTGGCAATAAATAAAATAGAAGAACTAGGTATTGGCAAACGCAAAGTAAATTACCGCATGCGTGATGCCGGCTTTAGCCGGCAGCGTTATTGGGGCGAGCCTTTTCCAATCATCTGGAGCGATGGTATTGCCATTCCGTTGGATGCAGAAGAGCTGCCGCTTGAATTACCTTTTGTAGAAAAATATGGCCCCGGCCCGGAAGGAGAAGGGCCACTGGCGAATATAAAAGAGTGGACCTCAACCCCGGCCCTACTCCATGGGGTGGAGAAGGGTGTTTCGAAGAACGAAACAGAGATAGGAGCGAAGGGCGCTTCATTGGTGCCAAAATATAAAGTACGATCGCCTATGCAGTATGAGTTAGCAAAAGCCATGCGTAAAGAATATACGGAAGCAGAAAATTTACTCTGGCAGCAACTGCGTGACCAGAAATTAAATGTAAAATTCAGAAGGCAACATCCCATAGAATCTTATATAACAGATTTTGTTTGCCTGGATCATGCCTTGATTGTAGAAGCTGATGGCGGTTATCATGAATCAGAAGAACAAAAAATATATGATGAAGAACGTACCCGTATTTTAAACGAGGTAGGCTTTACCGTCATAAGATTTTCCAATAATGAAATTATAAATCATACGCAAGCTGTCCTCACTAAAATAACAGAAGCACTTGTATCTATAAAAAACCATCGCAACAAAGACAACACAAAGAGTAACGAATTTAGTCACCCCTCTCCGCTTGTGGAGCAGGGGCAGGGGGTGAGGGAAACCTCCACCATGCCCGGCTATGCTGGTTCTTCCTGGTATTTCCTCCGGTATATGGACCCCAAAAACACGGAAACTTTTTGCGATAGAAAAGCCAGCGATTACTGGAACCAGGTAGATGTGTATATCGGCGGAACAGAGCATGCTGTAGGTCATTTATTATACAGCCGCATGTGGACGAAAGTTTTATACGACCTTAATTTGATTGGCTTTGATGAACCGTTTAAGAAATTGGTGAACCAGGGGATGATACAGGGGAGCTCACGACTTGTTTATAGAGTAAACATAAGACGTTTTGGGTTTACCGATTTCACTCATGAGTTTGACGAAAATACTGTTTGGAAAAGGAAAATTTTTATTTCTAAAGGAATCTTTGATAAATTTTATGAACCTTCTACAAAAAAAATGATCCAAGACTATTTGCTAAAGGATGTAAAAAATATATCAATTGATAATTTTGGATTAGATGAACCTTCAGCCTTGAATGTTGATGTTAATTTTGTAGATGGATTCGTGCTAGATATAAAGGCATTTCTGAATTGGAGAGAAGATTTTTCAGATGCAGAATTTATTTTAGAAAATGGAAATCTGTTGACTAATGAAATGGTCCGGCATGATATAAGCGCAGGTGACTACATCTGCGGTTCCGAAACAGAAAAAATGTCCAAATCAAAATACAATACAGTTAACCCTGATGATTTGGTAAATAAATACGGCGCTGATACTTTCCGTATGTACGAAATGTTTTTAGGCCCGGTAGAAATGAGCAAACCATGGGATACCAAAG
>JBDUCK010000190.1:0-6839 GCA_040003485.1 Ferruginibacter sp.
TCGCCTACGATACCAATGTCGGCTACACTATCAAACACATACTGGGGAATATCATCATCTCTTAAAAAAAATACCTCGAGCGGAAAATTTTCTGCGGTAGCTTTTAACTGCTTATTGCCATTGGCCAATTGAATACCACATTCCTTTAAGAGCTTCAATGACTCGTCATATAATCTACCGGATTTCTGAATGGCTATTTTTAGCATAATATTTCTTTTACTTCAACCCCTGTTTGAAAGAGGGGAATGAAGAATGAACGAAAATAAAAAAGGCTCACATTTCTGTAAGCCTTTAATTTAAAATATGTGTACTACATACAAATCAACACAGCTTACCTGTTGGTAAAATATGATGATGATGTATGTTTGTTATTTGTTTCATTTGTTATGCAAAGAAAAGAAGGAATGATTGTATAGCCAAATATTTTTTATCGGCAATTGATATTAAAATCCCGGGAATTTTATCCCAAGGCCAGAGCAATCTTCTTTATAACTAATTTTACCTTCGTTAAAACCTACTCCTTCAGCAATATCTTCAGACAGTAACAAAGGGCCATCCATATCTACATAATCCAGCAATGGCGCTAATTGGGCTATGGCTGCGGTGCCAATAGAACTTTCATTCATGCACCCAATCATCACCAGCATTTCCAACTCCCGGGCTTTTGCAATCATGCGGCGGGCAGGAGTAATACCACTACATTTTGTTAGTTTAATATTGATGCCATGAAAAAAATTATAACATTTTTCAACATCTGCTTCTGCTACGCAGGATTCGTCCGCAATTATTGGAAGCGTTGATTTTTCAAACAATATCTTCATGTCTTCCCAGTTATCTTTTGCCAAAGGTTGTTCTACACATTGCACTCCCAGCTCTTTTAATAATGGAATTTTATGCAGGGCTTCCTCCAGCGTCCAGCCGGCATTAGCATCTACCCTAAAAACAGCATCAGTGTGTTTGCGTAGTTCAGTTACCATTTCAATATCATCAGCAGTTCCTACTTTTATTTTATAAACCGGCCAGGGTTTTTCTTTCATTTTATTTACCATATTTTCAATACTGTCTATGCCGATGGTAAAATCTGTCAACGGCGCATTGGCAATATCCAGGCCCCATAATTCATGTAATTGTTTTCTCTTAAGTTTTCCATACAGATCCCAGCCTGCCATATCCAGGGCACAAACCAAAAAAGAATTTTGCGGAAATAAATGATGCAGGTAATGCCAGTAACGTTCCGGCTCGGTGAAAGAAAATTTTTCTACAAACATTCTTTTTCTCTCCAGGTCTTCTATCATTTTTTCTACCGGTATGTTGTAGTAACTGATAGCAGGTGCCTCGCCATAACCCTTTATACCAAAGTACTCCAGTTCTACAACAAAGGTAGGTTGGTGTGTTTTGGTGCCTTTGGAAATAGTGAAGGGATGAGTGAATGGAAGATTATATGTTTTGTAGGAGACTTTCATAATATTAATAAACTTGGGTGATAATAGATTTCATTGGGAAATTTAAATCAATTTTTCTTTCATACGAATCATAATTTTACCTGTACTTTTTTGATCAATTTAATAGTTTAAAAATCTTCTTAAAGATTTGGCAACTTAGTAATATTTGTTTGTACTTTTTTGCTTGCCCAAAAAAGTACCAAAAAAAGGCCACCGAAATCGATTACAGCCTCCCGACTTTATCGGGACGGGGCGATTTCGGGAAGCAGCTATATTGGGCTTCTGTACAAAGTGATTTCAGCATTTAAAATTCGCAGAAAGTTTTGTAGCAGAAGCCATTTCAGTTCCGCAGATTGCTGAACATTGATCTGATGTACAAGAGTGCGACGCCAATGAACCTAAATTTTTGTATGCTGCCGGGCTCAAAAAAATATTTACTATTTAACGGCCGCTACGCAAGACGATGTCTTTTAAATTAAGTGTAAAATTTTTATTTGCAATCAAATCTTCAAGGCTTATATGCATGCGGTAATTCCATTCATGATCGCCGTTGGATGGATCGTTGATTCGTTCTGCGGCAATATCCTGCGACCGGATTGTTGCATCCATGCCCATGAGATCCTGCAGCAAAAAAACACTCCACATAGCAGGAGAAAACATTTGCTGCTCTATGATCTGTTTACTTATCCAGGGTTCGCAATTGGCCGGCGCTACGCCCTCATTGTTAAGAATGTGATTGAAAAAATATTGAATGTATTCTCTTTCGTGCTGCCACCATTCCCTGACAGTACTCATATCATGCGTAGCAGGTGTAATAACACTCAGGTAAGGAGCGGCTTTGGGATCAGCAAAATGATCTGAAGAAGTTTTAGGCATTCGTTGTACCTGCAAAGAAAGTATCTCCAGTTGGTTAAGTACCCTTTCCATAAAATCCGGTACCATGCCCAGGTCTTCGGCACACAAAAGCATATCTGTTGTGCCTTTAAGGGCAGCCAGTTTTTTTATACCTTCTGCTTCCCACAAAACATTCTGGTTCACAAAAAAATACTGGTGGTATAAATTGTCTAAAGAATGCTTAATATCATCGGGTAAGTTTTTATAGGAATCGGTAAAGAACATGTTTATCCGGAAGTGATAATGCTCCGGTTGTTTTTCATCTTCAATCAATATAACGTTGCACATTAAACGCAGCAGAGCGTTTGCTATCTTTTTTTTCTGGGGATTCAATTTAAAAAAAGCCACAATTTTCTGCTGGGTATTGTATTCTTTTTTAAAAACGCCCTTAGATAAAAATAACTGCTTTACCCAATCTGCATTTTCTGAAAAATATTCATTAAGTATAGCATCATTAATGAATGGCTGGCAAAACCTGGCTTTATCAAGGTTAATATTATTATTATTGAAAACTTCTGCCGGTATTGGAAATACCGGTTGAAAAATACCTAATGTACCTTCTACGCTGGCAACGGGTATGCTCCATATTCTAAAAAATCCCAGTACATGATCTATCCTGATAGCATCAAAATAATTTCCCAACTGCTCCATCCTTTGCCGCCACCACTTGTATCCATCAGCCGCCATTGCCTCCCAATTGTAGGTAGGGAAACTCCAGTTCTGGCCTTTGGCAGAATAATAATCAGGCGGGGCGCCGGCCTGCATATCGAAGTGAAATAAATGCGGGTACATCCAGCTGTCTACACTACACCGGCCAATGCCGATGGGCAAGTCGCCTTTGTAAATAATATTTTTTTTGTGGGCATAATCTACCGCATCTTTTAACTGCAGGTGAAGATGATATTGTATAAAATAGTGCACACAGATCTCATCATATTGTTTATTATCCGGGCTGGCAAATTCCTGCACGGCTGCTTCATTATATTCTTTTAAAATTTCCCATTTATTAAAATCTGCGGTCGCATTTTCATCTCTTAAAAAACAAAATACGGCATAAGGTACCAGCCAATGCCTGTTCAGATCAAAAAATTCTATCCAGCCAAAGTCATCTCTTAATCCATGTTTTTCCAGCTGGTAAACAAATTTTACCGCTTTCATTTTTAAATCCAGCACGCCTTCATAATCCAGGCTGGGTTTAGCATTCAGCACTTCAATGCTTGTTACGATTTCTGCCGGAAATTCAATGGAAAGCGCAGTGGCCAGTTTTTGAATATTGAGATAAAGTGGGTGAAGCGCAAATGGTGAAATGGCCGAATAAGGGTAGGAATCTTTAGCTGTATACGTAGCCGTGGTATCATTTACCGGCAATAGCTGGATCATTTTAAGGCCACAGTTTTGTGCCCAATCTGCCAGCAGATGCAGATCAGTAAAATCACCAATGCCCCAGCTTTTATTGGTTCTTAATGATGATACCGGAATATTAATACCGGCACCACGCCAATGAAAATCATTAAATGCTGCATTATGAAAGAGAATATTTAATTTATGATGTTCATCATTATGTTGCAGCAACCGGTTATCTCCTTCTTCAAAATGTACAATTGTTTTTGTTTCAAAATCGTAGAGCCCAAGTTTATATTCTATAGGGAAATGCTCTTTGGCAAGATTCAATTCTACCGTCCAGTAATTTTTCTTTTTGTGTAGAATTACCGGCTCAGATTTATCCCAATCATTCAGATGCCCGCCAGTTCCGGTGATGCATACCGCATACCTGCTTTGCATAACAGGCGCCGTTACCTTAAAAATATGTGTAGGATGCTTGCAGGCCTTTTCTTTTACTTTATGGTGTTTATCTTTTTTAAAGAGCACCTCAAAGGCTTTATTTGCATAAATGGCATCATAATTCTCTTGCTGAATGATCTGCTCATAAATGTTTATCTCCTGTTTTTTATCATGCTTCAGCGTAAGCGCTTTTTTAGGAATGATCTCTTCCAATCCATCACCGGAATTGTGCGTTACATAACAGCTATACCAAAGTTTATTTTTGATGCCAAAAACTTTTGAATCAACGACACCATTCCAGTAATTATCATCAAAATAATTTAGGTGAAAAATATTTCCACCAGTTGCGTTTTCACTATCCTGGCTATATAAAACTAAATAAAGTGATTGTCCGTGCGTAGTATGGTATTGTATAAAGAAATTAAGGATCATACCCGCAATTTAAGGAGAAACAAACAATTGTGTTTTGTCAAAGAAATTTATCGGCAAAAAAGAAAGGGTTTATTTCTGCTGCCCTATATTTGCAGAAAATAATAAATCAATGGAAAAGGTAAAAAAATCAAGAGGAATTTACTGGATATTATTTCTGGTATCAGTGGTAGCATTCTTTGGCGTGTATGCCATAGGTGGCGGTTATTGCTCACTTGTTTTGCCTTTCAACTGCACCTTATTGGCCATGGCTTTGGATTTAATGTAAATTATCAACCTTGTTTTTATAAAGAATGCCCCGTATTTTACGGGGCATTCTTGTTTTATTGTAAGCAACTTAAAACCTATCAATTCATTTGATAACAGCACCAATTGCTAATTATTGAAATTATAGAATGTTAATTGCAATTCTTCTATTTTATTGAAATCTTTATCTGCACTCATAAAAGGAATATCTAAAAAAATTGCAGTAGCGGCTGCCACTGCATCTCCCAATTTGACCCTGTATTTTTTCCGCAGATTTATATAAATGGACTTTATTTCTTCATTTAATTCTATAATAGTGCAGTCTTCTAAAAAGTTTCTTACCTGCTGCAATTCCTTTGTTGTTATTTCATGGTATCCAATCAATTCCAACTCTGTAATAAAAGATATATATCCTTGTTTACCCTGTAAAAATTCTGCTACAGTTTTATCGCCGGCTAATAAATACAAGACAATATTTGTATCCAAAACTAATTTACTCCCATTCATTCCTTAGTTTTTTTTGTATAACCAATGGGTCTTTTTTAAGTTTTATTACACCACAATATTTTTTAGCATCTAATTTTTTACGGACAGGCAGATGGCTTAGCTTTTTATTAAGCTGTTCCATTTGCTTCTTTGTTGCTCCTTTTTCTAATATTAAAACCATTTTTTATGTTTATACAAATTTATCTTTTATACTTTACTTTTTGTGGACTATTTTATTTAGTAAAACTAATACTAAAAAAAAAGCCCCGGAAAAATCCGGGGCGATATTTTAATTATCACATTATCCAATCAGCACATTAACTGATTATGTTTTTATTTAACTTCTTCAAACTCTGCATCGGTTACATTTTCTCCGCCTGCACTTTCAGCATCACCCTGCGGCTGTTCACCACCGGCTGGTTGCTCTGCATTTGGTTGTGCACCTTCCTGTGTTTGCTTGTACATATCTTCGCTTGCCGCTGTCCATGCTGCATTTAAAGCTGTCATAGCAGTATCTATCTGGGCAGTATCCTGGGCTTTGTGGGCCTCTTTCAGCTTTTCAAAACTTGCTTCTATGGCGCCCTTCTTTTCAGCAGGAATTTTTTCGCCATATTCTTTCAGTTGTTTTTCTGTCTGGAATATTAAGCTGTCTGCCTGGTTTATCTTATCTACTTTTTCTCTTTCTATTTTATCCGTAGCTTCATTTGCTTTTGCCTCATTTTTCATTTTTTCTATTTCTTCAGGGCTTAGTCCACTCCCGGCTTCTATACGAATTTTTTGCTCTTTACCGGTACCTTTATCCTTAGCCGTTACATGAAGAATTCCATTGGCATCTATATCAAAAATAACTTCTACCTGCGGTACACCACGTGGTGCAGGTGGTATGCCATCCAGGTTAAACATACCAAGGCTTTTGTTTTGAGAAGCCATTGGCCTTTCGCCTTGTAATACATGGATCTGCACGCCCGGTTGGTTATCGCTTGCTGTACTAAAGGTCTCAGATTTTTTTGTAGGGATGGTTGTGTTGCTGTCAATTAATTTCGTCATTACCCCACCCATAGTTTCTATGCCAAGGCCAAGCGGAGTAACGTCGAGTAACAATACATCTTTTACTTCGCCGGTAAGCACCGCACCCTGTATGGCTGCACCAATAGCTACAACTTCATCGGGGTTAACGCCTTTATTTGGTTTTTTACCAAAGAATTTTTCCACAATCTCCTGCACTTTAGGGATACGGGTGCTACCGCCCACTAATATCACTTCATCAATCTGCGAAGTGCTGATGCCTGCATCTTTCAAAGCCTGCTCACATGGTTTTAAACAACGGTCAAATAATTTATCTGCAAGTGATTCAAATTTTGCACGGGTCAATTTTTTTACCAAATGTTTAGGCACCCCATCTACGGCAGTTACGTAAGGAAGATTTATTTCTGTTTCAGAAGAAGAGGATAATTCTACTTTTGCTTTTTCTGAAGCTTCTTTTAAACGTTGCAAAGCCATTGGGTCTTTCCGAAGATCGATGGCTTCTTCTGCTTTAAATTCGTCTGCCAACCAATCCAT
>JBDUCK010000191.1:0-6831 GCA_040003485.1 Ferruginibacter sp.
ATAACTTTTATTGGTGGCATATTATATAGTGAGGCAATCATAACTTCATTTGCCAAAAAATATCAGCAGCTTACTCATTATCAAGAGCAGCATCCGCCTATGTTTTTAAAGTGAACCACGTCTTTAACGTATAGCTTATACTCCTGCAGGAGACAGTTTTCACGTACGATAAGGTGAATTAAAACGTCTACGGTTAACCTGGGTTGCTTATTGCAAGGCGGGTTGGACGTAAACCTCAACATGATGCCATGGAAACCTGTTAGACGAAAAAGAGGCTCAACGTAAATGGGATGAGAGGCAAAGGATAGAATTTAAAAAGTAATCCTACCTATATTCATATTCCACACTTCCCAGCAAGCTGCGTTCCTTGCCGTAACATTTTTCTTTTACACGCAGGCCATTATCGTAAGTATATTTCCAGATAAAATAATAATTACCGCCTTCTTCGGTGCTGGTCATTTGGGTAAGCTGGTTATTGCCATTGTATTCAAATAAATAATCAGGCAAAAGTTTTGTTTTAAAATCATTTGCCTGTACAATATCCGTAAGGCGTTTTTTTACATCATAATAATAATAATATTTACTGCCGTTTTTACTGTCTTTTTCTATAGACACATTATTATTTTCATCATTTGCAAAAAGTATGGTTGTACTGTCTGTATTGTTTTTTATCCTTATCATTTTTACCGGTTGGTCCTGTTCGTTGTAAGAATAAATATGTTCTTCCAGGATTTCATTGGTAAAATCATCATCATTGGAGCGTACTGATGAGCTGATAGAACTGATGCGGTTTTTACTGTCGTACGAATAAATGTTGTGTGTAACAGCACTGTTAGAACTATCGGTAGTACTCAGCAATTTTGCATTGCTGTTAAAGACCGTAATAAACTCAGAGGGGCCGGAAATAGCAGATCGGGTAAATAACTCAACGGTTTTATAATCTTTACTTATTTTTTTCTGACAAAAAAAACTTTCACTCGGGCTGCCATCATTTTCAAAGCTTTTTATATTAACAGTGTGAATTTTATTTTCTTTATAAGAAGCCATATCTGCAAGCAACTGTTGATTACTTAAAATATCTTTATAATAATATTGTGCGAAAGACACTGTGGTAAAAGTTAATAAGCTAATAGAAAACATCAACAGTTTTTTCATCGGAATATTTTGTTTAAGTGGGCGAAGTTAGCAAGCTAGTACATCTTATCTGCCGACATGCAGCTAAACTTTATTATTTTTAACAAAATTATCTGCATTGAGTCACTTAAAAGAGCGTACAGAAAAAAACTGCCTTAATTGTAACGCTGAAATTACCGGAAAATTTTGCAGTGTATGCGGGCAGGAAAATATAGAGCCTGCTGAATCGGCCTGGCACCTGGTGACACATTTCTTTAATGATATCACCCATTTTGATGGCAAGTTCTTCAGCACTTTAAAGTTCCTGGTAATGAAGCCAGGCTTTTTATCTGCCGAATATAAAATGGGTCGCAGGGCAAGCTATCTGAATCCCATACGCATGTACGTGTTTACTTCGGCTATTTTCTTTCTGATATTTTTTTCGCTTTATCATATTGATGAAAAAACGCTGAATGTCAATACAAAGTTTAATGCAGATAAATTAGCGGTAATGGATAGTGCAAGCTTTGCAGAATTCACTGCAGGGATGAATAAGGGTAAACCCATGTCCCGGAAAGAATTTGCTGTTTTCATGGATACCGCCAAACAGAATGAGGGGCTTCATTTTACGGGCAGGCAATACGAGTCAAAAAAAGAATATGATTCTCTATTGGCCACGGGTGTAAAGAAACATAATTGGCTGGAAAGAACATTGATCTACCGGGAGATTCAGCTAAACGAAAAATATCATAATGATTCAAAACAAATACTGGCGGCACTTTTAAATGTGTTGATGCATAATATTCCGCAGATGCTGTTTATTTCGTTACCCTTATTTGCATTTTTTTTAAAATTATTATATTCACGCCGTAAACAATTTTATTATGCAAGCCATATAATCTTCAGCATTCATTTATACATTTTTGTATTTATTGTATTGTTTGCTATCATTTCCCTCAAGCAGCTTTCAAATTATGTTCATTGGGGTAGGCTATCATTCATTACGGGGTTATTATACCTACTGATATTTTTTTATGAGTATAAGGCTATGCGGAATTTTTATGCCCAACGCAGAGCCAAAACCATTATAAAATTTCTGTTACTCAATTTGTGGCTCTTTTTTATTGTAATGATTTTGTTTGTGATATATTTATTTTTCTCCTTTTTAAAAGTATAATAATATGCAGCCTGTTGCGAGTGAATTTTTGCGCCTTGTACAAATAATGGACGAGCTTAGGGAAAAATGCCCCTGGGATAAAAAGCAAACAGTAGAAACCCTGCGCCAGCTTACCATTGAAGAAACATACGAACTTGCAGATGCTATTACAGAAAATAACTGGAAAGAAATAAAAGAAGAGTTAGGTGATTTGCTGCTGCACATTGTTTTTTATGCAAAGATAGGTGCAGAAAAAAATGAATTTACCCTGGAGGAAGTTATTAATGGTGTATGCGAAAAATTAATAGTGCGGCATCCGCATATTTATGGCGATGTGAAAGTTAAGGATGATGAAGAAGTAAAACAAAATTGGGAAAAAATAAAATTACGGGAAGGAAAAAAATCTGTGTTGGGTGGTGTGCCAAAATCATTACCCTCTATGGTGAAAGCAATGAGGCTGCAGGAAAAATCTAAGCAGGTGGGTTTTGAATGGGACAATACAGCACAGGTATGGGATAAAGTACAGGAAGAATTACAGGAATTGGATGAAGCAATAACAACAGGCGATAAAGATAAAATGGAGGATGAACTGGGGGATGTTTTCTTTTCGCTGGTAAATTTTGCAAGGTTTTTGCAGGTAGATGCGGAGAATGCACTGGAACGCACCAATAAAAAATTTATAAAGCGTTTTACTGGCATGGAAGCCGCCGCTGCAAAAGAAAATAAATTTTTACATGATATGTCGCTACAGGAAATGAATGACTTATGGAATAAAATTAAAAAACAACATATTTAATATCTGCTTTAATTAATTAAAAAATATTGCGTAGCAAGTTCACTTTTCCACGATTTTTAAAAGAAAATATTTACCTGCTTGTAGTAGCGGCGTGGCTTATTACTATTTCATTTATTATTGATAATTATTGGTCTGCCAGCTCTAACCTGCAAACGGTGCAGCACAATGTATCCGAACGGGTACAGGATGCTGAAAAAGATTTTAAAAAAAACCTTAATGATTCTGTCTACACCTCCCGCTTGCTGGGTAATAATTTTGATGAAGATTTTTTAAAGAAATTTGCTCAAAAAAAATATTTTTTATTTTTTTATCAACGGGATAGCCTGCAAAAACCAGCGCTCATATATTGGAATACACAAACCATTTTGCCTGATACATCAATAATTTCTTCTGCTCGGCGTGTTGGTTTTGCAAAACTCTCTAATGGCTATTATGTATGGAATAAAGTGGATAGCGCTGGCATATTTTCTATAGCTTTAATACCTGTAAAATGGAATTATATTATTATTAATGATTACCTTAAAAACGAATTTTTAAATAATCCTGAAATCTCTGCAAGGTATGGTATTGCTGCAGGTGCAGCTAAAGATGGCACTGTAAAATCTGTAAATGGAGAAGCTCTTTTTCATGTAGAACAGAAGGTGGCCAGCCTTGATTTTAAAAATAACATTTTTTCGGTATGGGTAAGGATCATTGGCGTGTTGCTGATATTTCTTTTTATTCATTTATATGCATCCTATCTTTCTATAACTAAAAGATTCTTTAGTGCATTGCTGTTCCTCGGTACAGCAGTTGTTGTTTTAAGAGGTATCAGTTATTTTTACCCGGTACCATTTAATTTACGGCAGTTCGAATTGTTTGATCCTACAGTGTATGGTTCTAATCGTGTACTCAGATCACTGGGTGATTTATTAATAAACGCCGTTCTTTTTTTATGGCTTGTAACATTTGTGCGCTACCATTTACATCTAAAAAATATTCAACTCATTGTTAAAAATAACTTTACAAAATGGGGTTTACTCGCTATAGGTTCTTTAGTTATCCTGGTAGCTACATTTTACGGTAGCCATATAATCCGATCACTTATTGCCGATTCACAAATTTCATTTGATGTTATTAATTTCTTTTCATTAAATATTTATAGTATTATCGGTTTTATAGTATTGTGTTGTATGGCTATTGGATATTATTTTTTATGCCAGGTAATTATATTTCTTTTAAAGCCACTTTTCCCAAGACCGTTTATTGCTCTTTTTGTGATGGTAGCAGTTTTAGCATTAATTCTTTTAAGTTACCGGATCGGTGATATTACAGATGGTTTTGAATTGTATGTACTTATCTGGCTGCTTCTCTTTTTATTTTTAATGAATGCAGATAATTTAAACCTGCTGGCGTCCCGGGTAATTACTTCTAAAATGGTTTTCTGGTTGTTCTTTTTTTCTATCTCGATATCTTCTGTAATAATTATTGAAAATAACCGTAAAGAAATAAGGAACAGGAAACATTATGCAGAAATACTTGCCGCCAAATCTGATGCGGCCGGCGAAACCTTGCTGAATACAATGCTCACTGATTTTAGGGCAGATTACCTGGCCGATAATTTTTACCGGCTGCGGCAGCAAACCAGTAATCATTTTTTTAAAGATAGTCTTGTCAATAATAATTTTTTGGGGTACACAGATAAATATGATACTAAAATTTTATCGTTCGATGAAAAAGAACAGCCCCTGTATAATGTAGAAAATACCGGCTATAATCAACTGAACACTATTTTAAATACACAGGCAAAATCAACCACCATACCAGGCCTTTTTTATTATGATGAAGCATACGACAAGTTTAGCTATATCACCAAAAAAACAATTGTAGATGCAGCGCAGCAACTTACCGGCTATATTTTTATCTTGGTCAGCCCAAAAAATGTCAGGAGCGAAACATTGTACCCGGAGCTTTTCAGCAAAGGCCACAATAATGCGATTGAAAATTCATCTATGTATGCTTTTGCTATTTATAGTAATGGCAAACTAATCAGCAGTCACAATGATTATCCGTTTGCAACAAAATTTCCCGACAGGTATTTTGCCGGCCAGCCATACCTGCTGGTAAATAATAATAACCATAACGAAATGTGGTACAATGCAGGCAGTAATAAATATGTTGTGATTGTAAAAGAAAACAGTGTATCTATAGAATCTATAACTTTATTCTCTTATTTATTTTGTGGGTTTCTCTTGCTCACTGCTTTATTCTGGATATCCAATGTATTGATGCGGTCTCGCCTCAATATTAATAAATTAAAAGCTTACCTGCAGTTAACTATCAGAAACCAGGTGCATGGCACCATTATCTTTTTTAGTACTATTTCTTTTTTAGTAATTGGCGTTGCAACTATTTTATTTTTTATCAGCCGTTATGAAAGTAACAATCGGGAAAAATTAAGCAACACCATCCGTATTATGGAAAAAGAATTGAAAAGCAGTCTGAACAAAGGCTGGCTTATTAATGATACACTGCAAATGAAAGAACTGGCAAATCAAAAAGAGATAGAAAAGATCATTATTAAAATTTCGGAGATACATGGCGTAGATGTAAATTTATATAATCTCAGCGGCGATTTAAAAGTTTCCTCTTTACCCTTGCCATACGTAAAAGGAATAGTAAGTACCAAGATGGAGCCCGTGGCTTTTTATCATTTAAGTAAGGAAAAAGAAGTACAGTATTTTCAAAAAGAGCATATTGGCAAGCTGGTTTTTTTAAGTAATTATGTGCCGGTAATTGATGCGGCCGGCAATGAATATGCTTACCTGAATATTCCGTACTTTACTTCGCAGAGCAAATTAAAAGATGAGATATCTAATTTTCTTGTTACTATCATTAACCTGAATGCGTTTATCTTTTTAATTGCCGGTATTGTTGCATTATTTATTGCTAACCGGATTACCAGTTCTGTTTCTTTGATCGGCGAAAAAATGAAGAAGATAAATCTTGGCAAAAGAAATGAAGCGATTGCGTGGCATCGCAATGATGAGATTGGCGGCCTGGTAGATGAGTATAATAAAATGGTAAGCAAGCTGGATGAAAGCGCCGAAGCATTGGCAAAAACCGAAAGAGAAGGCGCCTGGCGGGAAATGGCAAGGCAGGTAGCTCATGAAATTAAAAATCCGCTTACACCCATGAAATTAAGCATGCAGTTTTTACAAAAATCTATAGAAAATAATGCGCCTAATGTAAAAGAACTTTCTGCAAGGGTGGCCATTACGTTGGTAGAACAGATAGATCACCTGAGTACGATCGCCAGCGAATTCAGCCAGTTTGCCAATATTGAAAATGCTAATAAAGAGCGCATAGATCTTAATGAATCATTAAAATCTATAAAACAATTATACACCGGTAACGAAAAAAATAAGATTACCTGGAATTTGCTTAAGCAGCCTGTTTTTATAAATGCAGATAAAACACACATGAACCGTTTATTTACGAACCTTATTTTAAATGGGCTGGAAGCTGTACCGGAAGGCGCTTTGGCAGAAATGCTCATCAGCGAAGAAATAATGAATAATACTGTGCTCATAAAATTAAAAGATAATGGCGTGGGGATAGATGAGGCCTTTCAGTCAAAAATATTTACGCCTAATTTTACTACAAAAACTTCCGGCACCGGCCTGGGCCTTGCCATGTGTAAGCGTATTGTAGAGCAAACAAATGGGAGTATCCAATTTGAAACTTCCACTATTGGCGGCACCACTTTTTTTATAAAATTTCCTTT
>JBDUCK010000192.1:0-6821 GCA_040003485.1 Ferruginibacter sp.
GTAAGATTTGCTCCAACTACTAATGGCGTAAAAAATGCGATAGTTACAGTTGTAAATGATGATATTGATGAAGCTGCTTATTCTTATGCAATCCAGGGAACGGCCTTTACTATTTTGCCTGTAACGGTATTATCTTTTAAAGCTGTAGCTACTGGCAAGATCACTAAACTTTTTTGGGAGACTGCTACAGAAATTAATAATGCAGGTTTTGAAATCCAGCGTTCTATTGATGGCAATACTAGGTGGGAGACAATTGGGTTTGTAAAAGCTACCAATTTTGCTAATGGAAGTAAATACAGCTTTAATGACCTGGCGCCTCTTCGGGGTTTAAATGCCTATCGCTTAAAGCAAATAGATATTGATGGAAGATTTACCAACAGTAATACAGAATTGGTAAATTTCTCCGGGGATGCAACCATTATCAGTATTTCTCCAAATCCTGCAAAGGATAAACTGAATGTAATTTTCAATGATAAAAAGTTATTAAATACACAGGCAAAAATAAGGTCAGCTTCAGGAGCATTGGTCGCCACAGTAACTTTAAACAATTATCACCAACCTATAGATATCAGTAATTTGCCAGGAGGCTTATATTTTATAACATTCTTTGATGGTTCGGTTCAGCGTATCATAAAGCAATAATATATTACACTGTTAAGAAGCCGCTTCATTAATTTGAAGTGGCTTTTTTTTGAGTTAAAATTAACATCAAGAATAAGGTGTGATTTTTATCCTGCATGCATTTTTTAAACATTTAAAAGCAATTACAACTTTAAAGTAGAAATAGTAACAATATATATTTTACTAGAAGCTAAGTGAATGAATATATCATTTTAATTCGGAATCTTTTTATTAAAATTTATTGATTTTAACACTACTTTCTACGCTAAAAAGGGTATGTAGATTACCTTTGTGAATTCTTTTATGGTTTCATTCTTATTAAATTCTACTTATACGGGCAACATCTACCTCTAAATTTCGTTTTATTTTTTTAATCTTATTTCAAGTATGGTGAATTTCAAATTGAAGAAAGTATATATCTACTTTTTTTCAGTATTAATTTTTATGCTACACCTGCCCTTTGCTTTTTCAAAATCTAAAGTATTGGTGTTGTCCGAAATTACTGAAAGCAATAAAAATGCAAATGGCATTTCTCCAGAAAAAGCTGAAGCCATGGCTATAATGTATGATAGCTTAAAACTGGAGGTAAAAGGCCTTTCGGAGCAGGCTTTTGATTATGCTTTAAAGGGCTTTGAATATCTTAAAACAAAAGGCAAAATTGATAATGATAATGTTTTGTCCATTGTAGATTTTACAAAGCCTTCATCTAAAAAAAGGTTATTTGTAATTGATCTGCAACATTGCAAAATATTATTTAATACTTATGTAGCGCACGGGCAAAATTCAGGAAAAGAATTTGCGAACAGGTTTTCTAACCAACCCGAAAGTTTTGAAAGCAGCCTTGGATTTTTTCTTACCGCAGATACTTATATTGGCAAAAACGGTTACTCAATGCACCTGAATGGATTAGAAAATGGGATTAATGACAGGGCTGATGAAAGGGCTATTGTAATGCATGGAGCGCCTTATGTAAGCGAAGAATTTATACGATCAAAAGGATATTTAGGCAGAAGTTGGGGCTGTCCTGCAGTGCCAGTGAATATGAATAAACCAATTATTGAAAAAATTAAAAAAGGCTCTTGTTTATTTATATACAGTGAGAATAAAAAGTACTTAAATTATTCCAAAATACTGAACAGTTAGATTCCTAAGTTCTTAAGAAAAAGCCAGTCCTCCTTCCGAGCAATCCGGGGAGGACATTTTTTTTTGACACAACGATGGCTAATTTTTTGAGGCTACCCCGACCTCAATCCGTAATGTGTGATCCCTGGCTGTAGCAATTGTTTGCTTGGATTGGTTTTAATAACTTCGTAAAAATTTAAGTTTATGAACCTGAGAGAAATATTGCATGGCACAGGTGTGGCAGCAGTAACGCCTTTTACCAAAGATGATAAAATTGATTTTGAGGCATTGGGCAAATTGCTTGATTTTATGATTAAGAATGGCGTTGAATATATAGTAACTATGGGAACAACAGGGGAGACACCTGTGCTCTCCAAAGAAGAAAAGAAAGAAATAATACAATTTACCTATAGCCATATCAATAAGCGTGTACCCGTAGTAGTTGGTATTGGGGGTAATGATACCCGTTCGGTAATGGAAGATTTAAAATATTTTCCGCTTGAAGAAGCCACCGCTGTTTTAAGTGCCAGCCCTTATTACAATAAGCCAAGCCAGGAAGGCCTTTTTCAACACTATAAATTATTGGCAGAAAATACCCCTAAACCGGTTATATTGTATAACGTGCCCGGGCGTACGGGAAAAAATATGGAGGCAAATACCACTATCCGGCTTGCCAGGGAAGTGGCAAATATCGCCGGAATAAAAGAAGCAAGTGGGGATATGCAGCAGTGTATGGAAATATTAAAAGAAAGGCCGGAAAATTTTTTAGTAGTAAGCGGCGATGATGCCCTGGCTTTGCCGCAAATTGCATGCGGTATGGATGGCGTTATAAGTGTTGCTGCCAATGCGTTGCCAAAGCAATTTTCTGATATGGTGAGGGCATGTTTGAACAATGAGTATGCAGCAGCAAAAAAAATAAATGATATCCTGATTGATGCTTATCAGTTAATGTTTGCAGAAAATAATCCTGCAGGTGTAAAAGCTTTTTTATATGAATTGAATATTATGCAAAATACAGTACGCCTGCCAATTGTTACCTTAAGCGGCGAACTGCACAAAAAAGTAAAATTGTATTTAAGCAAATAAACTTTCTTCCTTAAAACATTTATGTGAAAAACGCTATAAGCAAATTATCAGTTGCAGCGGCATTGTTTTTTTCTTTTAGCTCTCCGGCGGTAGCACAGCATAATATTTATTTGAAAGTAAAATCGCTAACGCCATATCACTTACCAGATACCCTTTTTGCAGCAGGTAATTTTAATAATTGGGAGCCTTCTACAACACCTTTTACTTTTTCTGCAGCAGATACCAGTTGGAGCCTCCAATTAAAAAATATAAAGCAGGATGTGTTGGAATTTAAATTTACAAGAGGAAGCTGGAGTAAAGTAGAAGCTGCCGGAAAAGGCCAGGATATACAGAACCGCCTTGTACATGTAATATCTGATACAACTGTAAATTATACTATTGCTGCCTGGAAAGATGACTTTGCATCCGTCTCAAAAAGGCATACGGCTTCTGTTCATGTATCAATTATCGATGCTGCTTTTTACCTGCCGCAATTAAACCGGGAAAGAAGATTATGGATTTATCTTCCTGAAGGATATGCCACTTCAAAAAAACATTATCCTGTTCTCTACATGCAGGACGGTCAGAATATTTTTGATGAACTTACATCGGGTTTTGGAGAATGGGGTGTAGATGAATTTCTCGATAGCATGCAATTTAAAAATAAAAATGCCTGCATTGTAGTAGGGATAGATAATGGGGCAAAAAGAGTGAATGAATATAATCCCTATGACAATGAAAAGTTTGGAAAAGGAGAAGGGAAAGAATATATAGAATTTTTAGCAAAAACGCTGAAACCCTTTATTGACAATAAATACAGAACCTTGCCAGGTAGAGAGAATACAATTATTGCTGGAAGTTCCATTGGTGGTTTAATTTCTTATTATGCTATACTTGCATATCCAAATGTATTTGGTAAGGCCGGTATTTTTTCACCATCTTTCTGGATAGCACCGCAAATACTTTCACTCACTGATTCAATGGCGGATAAATCAAATGGAAAATTTTTTTTCTACATAGGAGAATCAGAAGGACAGCAATATGTGCAGGATATGATAAATGTGATGGATAAATTGGGTTCCGTTTCTGGGGCCATTATTTATTCTGCTATTGATCCTTACGGAAGTCACAATGAGCAGGCCTGGAGAAAATGGTTTCCTGAATTTTATAAATGGATAATGGCAGACTGGACCAATTATGTAATCAAACCCGATAATTAAATCAGGTTACTCCAGATAACTCTTATTTACCTGGTTTGTAAAACATAATTAAATAATAAAGCAACTTCCTTCAATAGCCAGTTCAGTATTTTCAAATACACTTGTTGCCTCCTCCAGGAATTGATCCAGCAATTCATATTTCGAAGAAAAATGCCCTATTAGTAATTTCTTTACCCCGGCTTTTTTGGCAATATCTGCTGCCTGTATAGTGGTAGAGTGAAAGCGTGATGCAGCTCGTTCATGTAAATCTTTTAAGTAAGTAGTTTCATGATATAGCAAATCCACAGCTTTCACTTTTTCAACAATTGCTTCGTCATAAATGGTATCCGCACAATACGCATAGGTTTTAGGTGCCGATACAGCTACAGTTACGGCTTCATTGGGAATGGTAGTACCTTTTTTAGTTACATAATCTTTACCTTTTTGCAATTCTAAATAATAAGCAGCAGGTATTTCATAAGCTTTTACTTTTTCCGGATCAATACTTCTGGGGTTCTTTTTTTCCCTGAATAAAAATCCCCAACAATCGATCCGGTGTTTTACTTTAAAACATTCTACCCAAATTCTTTTATCGTTGGCAATTGGTCCTTCCTGCGTGAGTGGATGAAAATGTAAAGTGTAGGGAAGTTTTGAAGCTGCAGCATCTAACTGCATTTGTATAATTTTTTCCAATAACGGCGGGGCATGCAAATGCAAATCTGTTGTGCGTCCCAATAAGCCCATACTTGTAAGTAACCCTATCAATCCAAAATAATGATCGCCATGTAAATGAGAAATAAAGATGTGATTTATTTTACTGCGCCTGATTTTATATTTGCTCATTTGTAACTGTGTCCCTTCGCCGCAGTCAATCAGGTAAGCTTCATCATGTGTTTGTAAAACCTGCGCAGTCGGGTTTCTGCCGTACGCAGGTATTGCTGAGTTATTTCCAAGTATTGTGAGTGCCAGCAAATGAAATAGTTTTTAAGAGTTAAAAATTAAATGAGTCAAGCGCTATAATTAGTGCTGCTTTATTATGCGTATTTTATTTTTTAGCCCGGCATTATTGCCACTATTAAGCTTCATGAGCAGAGTTTATCCTGAGTAACGAAGGGCACTCTTTTACATTTATACTATATTCAGCAATAAATTCGTAGCGCTTCAATTTTGCAGAATCATTTATACAAACAAAAATTAAAAAGTAGCGTTCAACTCCCCTCTCCACTTGAGGCGAGGGGCCGGGGGTGAGATTACTCATCATCAAAATCACCCAGTAATTCTCTTTCAATTTCTTCCATTTGAGCAATATCCCAGGCCTCACTTTCTGTAGGCGTTACATTCATCATTTCCAGTAAATTGGCTTTTTCAAAAATATTTTCTACTGATGTTTGCATTTCGCATACAATAAAGGAAGCACTTTTTTCGTAGAACTCCTGTTGTAGAAAAGCAATTTTTTCAGCAACCTCATTTTCCATACCTGACACTTCAGCTAAATTTAAAATGATGTGCGGAATTTCTTTTTTTAAATAGACAAGCAACAGATTTTCTAACTCTACTGTCATATTAGCAGAGAAGAATGCATCTTTCGGCCTTATAACAGTAAATCTTTCTTTGGTATCTATTTTGACATTCATTTAGTGACTTTAATGTGACGGATGTAAAATAAAGTAAATTCCGGAGTTGTGGATTTTTAGGTGGGTTAAAAATAATATTGTTTAAATCATATATGTTTCTAAGCCCACACAGTATTGCAAAATTTAGGATTCCAACTTTTCAACATATAAACATTTGCAATTTATTTACAACTTATCGCACTAAATATTCGTTATTATTGTATTAATTAAAACTATCAGAATGGATAATAATTTCTCCACCCAGGTAAAAGAAATAATTTCTTACAGCAGGGAAGAAGCACTAAGGCTAGGAAACGATTTTATTGGTACCGAACATTTGGTTTTGGGGTTGATAAGAGACGGGGAAAATACTGCTATTAAGATTTTAAAATCTTTAAATATTGATCTATACGAATTGCGTAAGGAAATAGAAATGGCCGTAAAAGATAAAACCGGAAAAAATATCGCCAATATTAATTCTCTTCCCCTGACAAAGCAGGCAGAAAAAGTGATAAGAATTACGGTACTGGAAGCGAAATCTTTAAAGAGTGCTTTCGTAGAAAGTGAGCATTTAATGCTTTCTATCTTAAAGAATAAAGAAAATATTGCCACACAAATTTTAAATCAGTTTGATGTGGATTATGATGTTTTTAAAAGTGAGTTAGGGTTTGTAACAAGTACGCCACCTCAGGCAGAGTTTAATGAAGAGGATGATTTTGACGAGGAGAAAAAACAGTACGGACAACAACGTTCTCAAAAAGCCGGGGCTGCAAATCAACCTAAAACAAAAACGCCGGTATTGGATAATTTTGGCAGGGATATTACCCGCCTTGCAGAAAACGGCTCTCTTGATCCTATTGTGGGTCGTGAGAATGAAATAGAAAGAGTGTCGCAAATATTATCCCGCCGTAAAAAAAATAATCCCATTTTAATAGGTGAACCGGGCGTGGGTAAAACTGCAATTGTAGAAGGCCTTGCCTTAAGAATTGTACAAAGAAAAGTATCCCGGGTGTTGTTTGATAAAAGGGTTGTAAGCCTTGACCTTGCTGCATTGGTAGCAGGCACAAAATACCGTGGCCAGTTTGAGGAAAGAATGAAAGCCATCATGAATGAGCTTGAAAAAAACCGCGACGTTATTTTATTTATAGATGAAATCCATACCATTGTTGGCGCAGGTGGCGCTAGTGGTTCTCTTGATGCA
>JBDUCK010000193.1:0-6813 GCA_040003485.1 Ferruginibacter sp.
TGGCTGCTTCAATAAGGTTCACTCCTTCCAGTAACATTTCAATCCGTTTGCGCAGTTTGGGCCCGCCCACTCCTTTCATTGCCGCGATGTATTCCAGAAATTCATGAGCATTCAGGTTTGCATAAACCCCAAAATCCTGCGGAAGATAGCCGAGTATTTTTCTGATCTCGTTGGGTTCTTTTACAATATCCTTACCATCCAGCGTAATCGATCCTGAACTGGGTTTGCTGATGGTTGCAATAATTTTCATGAGTGTTGACTTACCAGCACCATTGGGGCCAAGCAAACCAAGGATTCCATTTTCAATGCTGAGAGAATAATCCTTCAACCCAAATTTTTCCTTGTTGTATTTTTTTGAAAGATGCTGAATGGACAGTATCATGCAGTAGTTTTAGCATGTAATATATAATTATTTTTACCTGCTGCTAACAAGGTTTGGCAAAATAAGGGCAGGCACTTGTTATCTTCATCAGTAGCATTTCCAATGTGTATCATATCGGGCTGATAATTTACTCTTTAGCTTTTTGTTGTTATTTTCAACTCAGTTTCTTAATCTTCTGCTTGCTGGAATTGTACCTTTACATAAAGGATGTATAAGATGAACGCATACGAGCAGAAGGTAAATACAGAATTAGCTGCTTGGCAAAAGAAAATGTTGCGGCGGCCCAGCTTACTGAATAGTCTTTCAAAAAAATTGCAAACTAAAATCAATAATTGGATACCGGAAAAAATTCATAGGGCCATTACGGCCACCATGAAACAAATGATTCGTGCTGTTCTGTTTGGTGCAAAATTTACCAGTGCAGATACACTGGTAAACGTAAGCCTGGAGGAAAGGGAAGAAGCGGTTATAAAAAAAATTGATTGGTACCGGAAAACAGCAGCAGTTGAAGGAGGTATTACCGGGGCTGGCGGCATACTGCTGGGCCTGGCCGATTTTCCCATTCTTATTAGTATAAAACTAAAACTCCTCTTTGATATTGCTGTTCGTTATGGCATGGACATTCATGATTACAGGGAAAGGTTGTACCTCCTGCACATTTTTGAACTCGCTTTTTCAAGCGATGAACACCGGAAAAATATTTACCTTAAAATGACAGATTGGACAGAAAAAAGTAAAGCGCTGCCTGAAGATATTAATGCGTTTGACTGGAGGAGTTTTCAGCAGGAATACAGAGACTACATTGACCTGGCGAAAATGGCTCAATTGATACCCGTTATAGGTGCACCCGTAGGCGTGATCGTAAATTACAGGTTAATAAAAAAACTCGGTATTACTGCTATGAATGCTTACCGGATGAGAATTCTAGATCACAAAAATGAACATTTAATAAACTAATCATGTTTTTGATGAAAGTTTCACCTCTAGTTCTTCAAGTGATATGCCTTTGGTCTCTGGCATTTTAAAGAGAACCCACAGCAATTGCAAGAGCATCATCCCTGCAAAAAAAGCAAATATCGGCCAGGGATTATCTTTAAAAATCCCATTTTTATCATCCAGGAAAACCGGGGTAACCAGGGTGATGATGGCGGCAAATATCCAATGCACGCTGGCACCAAATGATTGCCCGGCGGCTCTTATTTTATTTGGAAAAATTTCTGAAATGAAAACCCATATCACCGCTCCCTGGCCTATGGCATGGGCCGCAATAAATAATAAGAGGAAGGTCATAAAAATCACGGGGCTGGCATGATTTAAAAAACACCAGGCTACCATGGCCAGGCTGAGGATGTATCCTATAGAACCAATAAGAAGTAATTTTTTTCTGCCCAGCCGGTCTATCAGGTAGAGGCCGGCAAAAGTGAATAATAAATTTGTACCACCAATGGCAATAGAATTCAGCAAAGAGCCTTTTGTGCCGAGCCCTATCCTGGCAAGTATTTCCGGGGCATAATAAAGAATAAAGTTGATGCCGGAAAGCTGGTTAAAGAAAGCAATAAAAAATGCCAGCCATATTATCTTTTTATGTTTGGCGCTAAAAAATTGGGCAGCTTTTCCTTTTGCAACATCATGCGTATTGCTTTTTATGATGGAAGTAATTTCTGCTTCAACATCCTCCACCCCAATCTGTGCTAATATAATTTTTGCTTTTGCAATCTCATTCTTTTTAGTGACAAGCCACCGAGGACTTTCCGGTAGGCCCGTTACCATGATGAGATAAATAATAGACGGTATTGCCAGCACTCCAAGCATCCACCGCCAATCATTGATACCGCCAACACCCTGTAAAAAATAGTTAGAGAGAAAGGCTATTAATATTCCAAACACTATATTGAATTGATACATCGCCCCGAGACGCCCCCGGGTAGCGGGCGTGGATATTTCAGAGATATAAGTCGGCGCCACTACTGACGACACTCCAATACCCACACCACCGATGAAACGAAAAAAGGAAAATGTATACGGATCCTGCGCCAGGGCAGAGCCTAAGGCAGAAATTGCAAACAATATTCCGATCCAGAACAACACTTTTTTGCGGCCATATATTTCCGTCGGTATGCCACCAAACATGGAGCCCAGCAACGTACCCCACAGTGCCATAGACATAATAAAAAATCCGTGAAAGAGGGGAGTAGTATGCCACAATTCTTTAATGGGAAGGTTGGCCCCGGAAATAACAACTGTATCAAAGCCAAAGATAAATCCGGCCAGGGCCGCCACCACAGACCATTGTAATAGTTTTGATTTATTCATGTATCGGCAGCTTTTATATTAAATTTATTTCAGCATAGCTTCTTCAAACACACTATCAGACCCGGGGATATAGAGATAGAAAACGTAGTGTATTATCAGTCCATCACCTCATATATATTCATGAGTTGCGCTTTATTTTTTAAATTCACTTCGCCAACTTTTTTACAGTTAAAAGATTCTTTTACTTTTTGATATGAATCTTCATTAATAATAATCTGGCTTTCTTTTGCAGCGGCCTGCAACCTTTGTGCAATATTTACCGTGTCCCCGATAACGGTATAATCAAGCCGCTTTAAATCTGCGGAACCAATATTACCGGAGATCATTTCACCACAGTTTATGCCAATAGAAACTTTTGGGGAAAAATAAACAGCATTGGTAAGTGTCGGTAATTTTTCAATTTTTGCCCTTACCGAAAGGCACGCATCCATTGCCCTGTCTAAATGATATTCGCCACGGAACACCGCCATAACAGCATCGCCGATAAATTTATCGATATAACCGCCCTGTGCAATAATTTCTTTTACCATCACATCAAAATAACTGTTGAGCAATCTCACCACGGTATCAGGTGTTTCGTTTTCACTGATAGAGGTAAAGCTGCAGATATCTATAAAAGCTACTGTTGCCTCAACTGTTTCATTAGCCACTAATGAAGATTCAAACTCACGTCCACCCATAAAATTCAGCACTGTTTCATCTACATACATTTTTAATATGTTGTTTTCTTTAATGGCCTTAAGCGTTTCTTTAATTTGTAAAACATGCAGAATCGTTTTCTCCATTGTTAGAGACAGGTCTTCAAAATTTATGGGCTTTGTAATAAAATCAAAAGCGCCACGGTTCATGGCGGTACGTATATTTTCCATATCGCCATAAGCAGAAACGATCACCGATTTTATTAACGGGCTTGATTCACTAAGACGGCTCAGCAAGGTTAAGCCATCCATTTCCGGCATATTAATATCACTTAATAAAATATCAATATCTGGATGTTGCTTTATTTTTTCCAGTGCATCATTTCCGTTTATAGCAAATACAAATTCATAATTCTGATCTCTTATTTTCTGGCGAAACTTTTGCCGGATCAGCGTTTCCAGGTCTTTCTCATCATCGGCTACCAAAATCTTTGTCATGCGAGCTTTGATTTTAATTTTTCTTTTAATGCAATAAAGTCTACCGGCTTGGTCAAAAAATCATCAGCGCCTAATTTCATGGCCTGATTATAATTTTCGTCATCACCATAAGCTGTGATCATCATAACAACCGGCGGCGGGGTATCATATTTCTCTTTGATGTTCCTGAGTAGCTCGAGGCCGCTCATCCCGGGCATATTGATGTCGGAGAGTATCAATACCGCTTCATGTTCATTTGCTTTCATGTACTCCAGGGCCTGCTCCCCCGAAAAGGCGAAGACGAGATTCATTTCGCCACTTTTAATTTCTTTCCTGAACCTTTGTTCAAAAAGTACCTGTACGTCTTGTTCGTCATCTACTACTAATATTTTCATAATGTTTGAATATAAGTTAAATGGGTAATTGAATAATGAAATCTGCTCCTTCTCCTTCTTTATTTTCCACTTTTAATTCTCCTCCATGAGCTTTTATAATATCATAACTTAATGACAGACCCAATCCTGTTCCTTGTCCTACAGGCTTGGTGGTAAAGAATGGCTGAAAAATTTTATCTAATACTTTTTGGGGAACTCCCATGCCATTATCTTTGACCCTAACTTCAATATTGTTATTTATTTTTTTGGTACTTACCCAAACAGTAGGCTCGTATTGCTGGCCTGTTGCGTTTATTAAGGCCTTCTTTTTTTCTGTAACAGAATAAAATGCATTGGTTATTAAATTAAGAATTACTCTTCCTACATCTTGTGATACCACATTAATTTTTTGAAGACCTTCTTCAAAATCGGTTTTCATGGTGGCGTTAAAGGATTTATCTTTTGCCCTCAGGCCATGATAACTCAACCGTAAATATTCATCGGCCAGCACATTAATATCGGTGGGTTCCTTAACGCCGCTGCTGCTGCGGCTATGCTGCAGCATGCCTTTTACAATTGTATCAGCTCTTTTGCCATGGAAATTTATTTTTTGCTGATTTTGTACCAAATCATCTATAAGAGATTCCAGTTCTTTTTTCTTTGCAGGATTAAGATCAATGCTGTTGATTTCTGTTTTTAATTCATCTGCCAGTTCTATACTTACTTCTGAAAAATTATTTACAAAGTTTAAAGGATTTTGTATTTCATGTGCAATACCCGCTGTAAGTTCACCGAGGCTTGCCATCTTTTCAGATTGTATAAGTTGCGATTGAGTTGATTTTAAATCTTCCAGTGATTTCTGTAATTGTTCTGTGCGGTGTTTTACTTTTTCTTCCAGTATTTTATTTTCTCTTTTTAATCTTCGGGAGCGGAAAACGATATAAGCTCTTAGCAAGCCGAGTATCAGCAGCGCCCACAAGGTATAGGCCCACCAGGTTTTATACCACGGCGGCGTAATTGTAATCGTAAAGGCTGACGGCTTGCCCCATTTTCCGTCTAAACCTTTGCTAATTACTTTAAAGATATATTTTCCCGGCGGCAGGTTTAGATAATTTTCGGTGAAAGGGTTGCTATTTGGGATACTCCAATTTTTATCAATACCATCAAGAAAATAAGAATATAAAGGAGTAGTAGACCGTAATAACCCGGACTGCGTAAATTGAAATTGCAGGTAGTTTTGGTTATAAGGAACAGAAAGTTTACCCGGTAAATTATAAGGTCCTGAAACGCTTTCCCATTTAAATTTGGACTTACCGGAATAAGCAGTGTCTGAGGAGCTGCTGATAAAATATTGCGGCTGACCCATTATTGTCATGCCGGTGATGTAAGTTGCACCAGAATCATTACCTGCGTTGATGTCATTGATAACGGTAATACCATTGTCTCCCCACAAATATTTCCCATCATGAGTTACCGCATCTGTGGACCACGAGTTGGTTTCTTTTAATATCCCCTCTGATTTATTCAGGAATGATATTTTCCAGGCTTTAGCAGAATCTCCGGGAGCTGGTGCGGTTATTATACTGATCTTATCCTGGGTACCGGCTAATATATTTCCATTATATTCTAACAGGGATAAAACTCGATTGCTTGACAATCCTTGTTTTGTGGTAATACTGGTTAGCGTACCTTCTTTGGTATCGGCTACATAAATACCTTTATCCGTGCCTATCCACATACGTCCATATTTATCCTGCACCATCAAACGGGCGCAGGTATCCATTAAGCCAGGTTGGTTGTTCAAATATTTTACGGTTCCCTCTGTAGGGTTTACGACATTTATTCCCCCTGTATTGGTAGCCAGCCAAACCAATCCATTATTATCTTGTTTTACATCCAATATCGTATTATCGCTTAGACCACCAGGAACATCAGTATGTAAAATAATTTTTTTTGAAGTATCTAATAAAGAGATCCCCCCGCTGGGCCCGGTGAGCCAGATATTGCCGGCGGCATCATGAAATACTGCATATATAGAATCTTTTACCAAGCCTTCCTTTTTACCGACTTTGAATAAAGTTTTATTAACCGGATCAATAATATTAAAACCTGCATCAGTTGCAATTATTATGTTCCCGTTTTTTTTCCAAAAACCCTGAACAAAATTGTCACTTAAGCCACCGGATTTATCCAGCAGATACATTTTATTTCTTTCCGGGTTTACAATTAAAACACCTCTTTGAGTGGCCACCCAAAGGTTATTGGCCCCATCTTCCATTAAACTTATTATCTGGGTAGTGCCCAATGGATGAACCGTTTCGCCATTTTGATCTATGATAGTTAAGCCTGTTGTGCTGGCTACCCAGGTACGGTTATTATTATCCTGAATAACGGAAGCTATTACATCTCCCGATAACCCACTACTTTGATTTATATGTATTGCTCTTTTATTTTTAAAATCGGCCAGGTCAATACCTGTTGAAGTACCCCTCCACAGGTATCCTTTATCGTCAAAATATAGCCAGGTTGAGAATGATTTTTTAAATCCCTGGGACTGATTATAATGTGTTATGGTTTGTTTTTTTAAATCAATTACATCAAGCCCGGCAGGCACTCCAAGCCATATTCT
>JBDUCK010000194.1:0-6759 GCA_040003485.1 Ferruginibacter sp.
AAGATGTAAGATTTAAGATTTATGATTTATGATTTTGGTTGCATTTAAAAGAATTTAAGTACTTATAAAAATGCGAACTGAACAGACTGAATAAAGATATACTGTACAAGAGTGCCCTTCGTTCCTCAGGATAAACTCTGCCAACCTGCCTGCCGGCAGGCAGGTGAAGTTTAATAGTAATACTAAAGCCAGGAACAAAAAAAAATTACCACCACCCTTCCCTGTCCCGTAAGCCGGTAATATGTGCCGTATGGTGCTTGCTATGCCAGGCGTACATGCCTAACAGGTACCAAAGCGTCATTTCTTTTTTATGTTCGGGATGGTATACGGTGCGCTGCCAATCAGCATCAGAAATATTTTTTATTACTTCATGCCACCGCAGATGCAAGGCAAAAAGTAAAGTGATAGAAATATTTATGGGCAGATTTTTTGTGTCGGCCAGGTTGGCCCATTCTTTCTCTTCGTAAGGCTTTATTGTTGGGTTATCTTCTGTAAGGCCGAGTTTAAAACGGATATACGCATGCATGTGGCTGTCTGCGATATGATGTACCAACTGGTGCACCGTCCAGCCTTCCGGGCGGTAAGGCGTTTGCAATTGCGCTTCATCTAAATTACTTACCGCATATTCTATATGTTGCGGCAGGGCCTGTATATCAAGCAACCATTCCTTTAGCTGTGCAGCAGAAAATGGTTGCTCAATATATTTGCCGATGGGATATTTTAATGTCTCCATTATTGTTTTGTTGCAGGTTTAATATCTCTTAATGTGATCTCAAAAACCAATACAGAATTTGGCGGAATAGCGCCGGAGCCTCTCTCGCCATAGGCTAATTCGCTTGGTATGGCTACTTTCCATTTAGCGCCTTTGGTCATCAGTTGCAGAATTTCTGTCCAGCCTTTTATTACCCCACCCAACTGAAAGGTTGCAGGCTGGCCATTCTTTCTAGAGCTTTCAAATTCAGTTCCGTCCGACAAACTGCCTACATAATCCACCACCACGGTATCAGCTAAAGTTGGCTTTGCACCGGCAGGGTCGCCTGCTTCCAAAATTTCGTATTGCAATCCGCTGGGCAATACAATTACTCCTTTATGTAATTTATTGGCAGCGAAAAAAAGATCATTTTTAGCTTTTTGTTCGGCAGATTTTTTCATTGCAAAAATCTGTAACTGTTTCTGCAACGTAATATTTGATTGCTCCTTTGTAAGCAGCAATTTATTATTATTAAAAACATCCTGAATTGCTTTTTGCATCAGCGCATTGTTGATATTAATAATACCCTGGTCTTTCATGCTGCCGGCAATATTCATTCCTGCTGCATAGCTAAAACTATCACTTAGGTTTTTCATGATTGATGTTGCGGCCATTGGAGCAGCTTTTTTTACCGCAGGCTTTGCAGTAGATTTTTTTTGAGCAGAAACACTCCCTGCTATACATACTGTTGCAATTACACAAATAAAAACTTTCTTCATTAATATATTTTTTGGTTTAATAAAATCAGAAATGCAAATAAAAGCAACTTTATTCATCTCTCATCTCACGGCCTGTTAAATGTATAAAAACATCTTCCAGGTTAGCAGCTTTTACCTGTTTAGGACGTTCAAAGCCAGTAGCAACAAGGTCATCAATCATTTTATCGGGAGAGTCAAGCTTGATAATTTTTCCTTCATCCATTATGGCAATACGGTCGCAGAGCTGTTCGGCTTCATCCATATAATGCGTAGTTATAATTACGGTAGTTCCGGTATCCCTTATTTCTTTTATAAGATCCCAAAGATTTCTGCGTGCCTGCGGATCCAGGCCGGTAGTGGGCTCATCTAAAAAAATTATTTTAGGCTTATTTATTAAAGTTGTCGCAATGGAAAAACGTTGCTTTTGTCCGCCGCTTAATTCTTTGCTTTTATTTTTTGCCTTATCTGTAAGGTTTACTTTTTTAAGCAACTCCATCGGGTTTACGGGCTGGTTATATAAGCCTCCAAATAAATGAATCAATTCTACCAGGGTAAGGCCCGGATAAAAGCCAGAGGTTTGTAACTGCACACCGATTATTTTTTTTATTTCGTCAGGCTGCTTGTCCAGGTCAAAACCTTTTACGGTAACCTGCCCGCTGGTTTTGGGACGAAGGGTTTCTATAATTTCCAGCGTGGTAGATTTTCCTGCACCATTAGGGCCCAGCAGGCCGAATATTTCGCCTTCATACACATCAAAGGAAATAGATTTTACGGCGTGAAAATCACCGTAATCTTTTACCAGGTTGCTTACAGATATAATTTTTTCAGGCATTTACATTTTTTAAAGGAGTAGTAATTTTTCCGCTGATATAATCTTCCAGTTCTTCCATCATAGTTATACTGCCAATAAAAAAAGGCACCCGCTGGTGCAGTGTTGTTGGCTGAATATCTAAAATATTAATGATGCCATTGGTAGCTTTTCCGCCGGCCTTCTCTACAATAAAGGCAAAGGGATTACACTCATAAAGCAACCTCAATTTTCCTTTTGGTTTATCTATAGTGCCGGGATACATGAATATACCGCCTTTGATAAGATTACGATGCACATCGGCTACCATACTGCCTATATACCGCTGCGTGTATGGGCCACCGGTGGTTATATCTTTCTTTTGACAGCCCGTAATATATTCTTTTATCTTTTGATCCATCTGAAAAAAATTGCCATGGTTTACAGAATAAAATTTACCTGCTTCAGGGCATTTAATATCAGGATGACTCAGGGTGAATTCGCCGATAGACTGATCAAGTGTAAAACCGTTTACACCTCTTCTTGTTGCATAAACCAGCATTGTGCTGGAGCCATAAATAATATAGCCTGCTGCCACCTGTTTATTACCCGGTTGCAAAAAATCCGCTTCTGTAGCAGGTTTGCCCAGTTCGCTTACCCGCCGAAAAATGCTGAAAATAGTTCCGATAGAAACATTCACATCAATATTACTGCTGCCATCCAGCGGATCAAAAAGGCAAACATATTTTGATTTATTACTTATCTCATCATCAAAAACTACTATTTCATCCATTTCTTCGCTGCCTACACCTGCACAACTGATGCCATGCCTGAGTACACCTACCAATTGGTTATTGGCAAATATGTCTAATTTTTTTACTTCTTCACCCTGTACATTTGTAGTGCCATGATCGCCCAATATATCTACCAATCCAGCTTTATTCACTTCTACATTAATCCGTTTTGCGGCCAGGCCAATGTCTCTTAGTAAGTTTGATAACTCGCCTGTAGCCTGTGGAAAATTTCTAAGTTGCTGTAACGTAAACTCATCCAGTGTCTGTACTTTTCTATTAATAGCCATAAAACAATTTTATGTTTACGATTTACGAAGTTAGATTTGCAACTCAAAAGTAAGAAAGAGTTCTGATTTATGATTTGTGATTCAGGATAAGTAGTACAGCAGTGATGTGCTTAATTTATAATAACATAAAAAATGAAGGTATATAAATTTGGGGGGGCCAGTATTAACAGCATAGAACGGATAAAAAATACCGGCGCTATTATTAAAGAACATGCAGGAGAAAAATTACTGATCGTAATTTCTGCCATGGGCAAAACAACCAATGCGCTGGAAAAAGTAGTAACTGCTTTTTTTGATGACAATAAAGAAGATGCCTTAAAATTATTTGAACAAATAAAAGACAACCACCTTAAAACCCTGAAGTACCTGACGGTATTGCAATGGCAGCAGGCAGAAAACCAGCTTAAAGATTTTTTTACAGAAATAGAATGGTTGCTGCATGATAAACCTGTAAGGGCTTATGATTATTATTACGACCAGGTAGTTTGTTGTGGCGAATTACTCAGCAGCAGTATAGTGTGTAATTATTTAAAAGAAGAAAAAATAAATACCACCTGGATAGACGTGAGGGATATCATACGTACAGACGATAACTTCAGGGATGCCGGTGTAGATTGGGCCGTGACTGAAAAAAATATTACGACACTGGTGTTGCCTTTATTTAACGAATATGATGTAATAATTACCCAGGGATATATTGGTGCTACAGACGAAAATGAAAGCACAACTTTAGGCAGGGAAGGAAGTGATTACACAGCCGCTATTTTTGCGAATTTATTAAATACGCATTCTGTAACTATCTGGAAAGATGTGGAAGCGGTAATGAGCGCCGATCCCAGGCAATTTAAAGATGCAGTAAATATGCCTGCATTAACCTATACTGAAGTAATTGAGATGGCATATTATGGCGCACAGGTCATTCATCCGAAAACAATAAAACCTTTACAGAATAAAAATATACCGCTGCTGGTAAAAAGTTTTTTAGACCCCTCTCTTGAAGGCACAGTAATAAGCAGCACTGGTGCTAAAAATCTGCCGCCCGTTATTGTGGTAAAAGAAAACCAGGTGATGATACAATTTAAATCGAAAGATTTTTCATTTGTAGAAGATAAGCCCGTAGAGGAACTACATAATATTTTTGAGCAGGTAAAAATAAAGCCAAACCTTTCTCAAAACACGGCCATTTCATTGTTGTGCTGTTTTGATGACCATGCAGAAAAAATTGATAATCTTGCTGCCAATGCTTCACTGATATTTGATGTAGAGTTGGAGAAGAATTTAACGCTGCTAACGATCAGGCATTACGACGAAGAAACTATAAAAAGATTTACCGGAAATAAGGAAGTAGTGTTGGAGCAGAAAACACAGGTTACGATTCAATTGTTGTTGAGAGGAAAAATTTAAGAGGTTTCAACTATGAACCCTGAACTACAAGCCGTGGACCGTTTGAACAAAAAAATATTCAACAATAATTAATTCAAAACATATTCCCCTTTCTTATTCACCATAATAATGGGTAACTGCTTTTTCGCTTCAAAGTAATCAAATACTTCTTTTATATTGGCATTAAATTGTTGCAGGCTGGGTTTATCTTTAATTGATGTATTTAAATATTCCATCGATTTTTTTACATTATACCGTACGGGAAAAACATGCACCGGGATGAATTCTTCACCCTGTGCTTTTACGTTGGAAGCGATCACATACAATTCTTCAATGGGCATATCGGTGATAGGAATACAACCGGTAGACACACAATTGCCATGAATATAAATTGCATTACCGGGGCGTAAGGAATCGCTTAATATTCTATCCGATGCATTGGGATAATTTAAACCTAATGCCAGGTGATAATTGCTGTTGGGATTAAATTCGTTGATATAATAAAATCCTTCCGGCACCTGGTAATCACCTTCTGCTCTTTTGGGGCCCGTGGTGCCGCTTTGCGTACATACTTTATATATTTTAAAAAGCTTGTAGGGTTCTTTAGCCGCTCCTTTCACCCATACTTCCAGTTGCCTGTCAAATTTAAAAGATCTTATGTACATTGATTCTGGAGGCCAGGTAAGATGTTGTTTTTCAAATTGTTTTTTTACAGAATCTTCCATGCGGCTAACCCCATCAGGTGATTTATAAGATACTTTTTGCACATTTACGTAAGGGCTCTGCGCAAAAGAAAATGCCGCAACAAGCGTAGCACAAAACAATAAGCTGAAAAATTTAAAAGCTACGTTTCTCATTAAAAAATGGGGGGTTACCTTAACTGAACGTGAAAATAGAAAAATTATTGAAAAAAGGGGTGTTAAAAAAAGGTTTAAGAGGTTCAAAAGTTCAATAGGTTCAATGTTTGTGAATACTTAAGTGCAGAAGTAATGAAATATCTTTCGATCGTAAAAAACTTTGAACCTTAAAACTTTGAACCCTTAAACCATTCATTCCTCTACAAATTACCCCTGGCATCCTGTTCCCTTTCCAGGGCTTCAAACAGCGCTTTAAAATTTCCTTTACCAAAACTTTTGGCGCCTTTGCGTTGGATGATTTCAAAAAATAAGGTCGGCCTGTCCTGCAAGGGTTTGCTGAAGATCTGTAATAAATAACCTTCTTCATCCTTATCAATCAATATACCCAGCTCACGTAAAGGTTCCAGGTCTTCATCAATCTTACCTACCCTATCCAATACATCCACATAATAACTGGCTGGTATTTTTAAAAATTCTATTCCCCTGCCTTGCAGATCTTTTACCGTTTCTATAATATTTTCTGTAGCAATAGCCACATGCTGCACACCTTCGCCATTGTAAAAATCTAAATATTCTTCTACCTGGCTTTTCTTTTTTCCTTCTGCCGGTTCGTTTATCGGAAACTTCACGTAACCATTGCCGTTGCTCATTACCTTACTCATTAGTGCAGAGTATTCTGTGCTGATATCATTGTCATCAAAAGTCAATATATTTTTGAAGCCCATCACATCTTCATAAAATTTTACCCATGGGTTCATCTGGTTCCAGCCTACATTTCCTACGCAATGATCTACATACTGTAACCCGGTGCTGGTGGGGTTATACAACGATTTCCACTCCCGGAAGCCCGGCATAAAAATACCTGTATAATTTTTTCTTTCAATAAATAAATGCACCGTTTCGCCATAAGTGTGTATGCCGCTTATTACCACTTCGCCAGCATCATCTTTCAATATTTTTGGCGCTAAAAAACTTTTACCGCCCCGTTTGGTAGTTTGCTCCCAGGCATCAGTTGCATCATCTACTTTTAAGGCTAAAAATTTTACGCCATCCCCATGTTTTTCAATATGATCGGCAATTTCACTATTCATCCTCAGCGGCGTAGTAAGTACAAACGTGAGCTTGTTCTGGCGGATCACATAACTCACTTTATCCATCATACCAGTTTCGGGGCCGGCGTATGCCAGCGATTGAAAACCAAA
>JBDUCK010000195.1:0-6727 GCA_040003485.1 Ferruginibacter sp.
AGATCCATTTAATTACTTCCTGGTTTGCCAGGCCATGCAGGGGACCTGCAAGCCCGTTCATACCTGCAGCCAAACATAAATATGGATCACTTAAGGCAGACCCTACCAAATGCGTCGTATGTGCGCTGACGTTACCACCTTCATGATCTGCATGTATCGTCATGTATAAGCGCATTAGCTCTTTGAAGCCTTCATCCTCGTAACCCATCATATGGGCAAAATTTCCGGCCCAGTCCAGTAGGCCGTTAGGCTGAATATGATCGCCTTTTTTATATTTACGGCGATAGATATAAGCTGCAATACGTGGCAGGCGTGCGATAAGATCCATGGCATCATCAAAAGTTGCATCCCAGTAATCTTTTTTATTCATCCCTTTTGAATAGTTTTTTGCAAACAGGCTTTCTGTTTGTAAAGCCATAATAGCTACTACAAACTGCGTCATAGGATGGGCACTTACGGGCAACGCTTCGATGGTAGCAAACACATGATTAGGCACATGGCTTCGTCTTTGTAAAACACTGCTGAGGTAATGAACATCGTCGTCTGTTGGCAACTCACCTACCAGCATTAAATAAAATAAGCCTTCCGGCAGCGGTTCATTTCCGCCTTTTGCTTTAGTAAGTTTCTGCTGTAATTCCGGGATAGAATATCCACGGAAGCGTATTCCTTCCTGGGCATCCAGCAAAGAGGTTTCTGTAACAAGGCCAGTAATGCCACGCATGCCCTGGTATACCTGGGCCAGGGTAACTTCGCCGATTTTTTTATCCCCATGTTCTTTAAGTAAATCCTTTATCTCTGCAGCAACTTGGTCTGCTTTCTCTTTAAACCTTTCTTTAATTATACCCATGATCTAATATTGTTGTATGTGAAAGTATAAATTGAGATTCTTGTAACCGGTGCCAGTTTTAAAAGATATTATTAGTGTGTTGTACCACTATTTATTTATAAAATTCTGCAACTGCAACCGGGCTTAAAATTACGATGACTGCCTTTGCTAAACAAAAGTTTTAAAAGAAAGTTTAATTACCAAATGATAACAGGTAGAATTATTTAGGTGCTCTTTTGTATATATAAAAAGCTAACAGGCCAAAAATAATATTAGGTGTCCAGGCAGCCAGCCATGGTGTAAAACTACCTTTGGTGGCAAATACCAATGTAAACCGGCTGAATAAAATATAGGCCACACTAATGAGCACGCCTACGGCAAGATGTGCGCCACTACCTCCTCTTACCCGCCTTGAGGCCAGCGCAACCCCGATAATGGTTAAGATAAAAACTGATACGGGAATAGCATCCCGGTTATATCTCTCTACCTGCAAAGTGCTCAGGTTTTCTGAGCCACGCATCTTTTCTGCTTTTATAAAGTCATCCAGGTCGGGAGTCGTCATCTGGTCTTTCAGATAATCATCTTTACGCAAATCCCTGGGCTTAAAATTATAATTCATTAAAAGAGAATTATGTTTTATTATGGTTTCATTTATTTCATTTAGTTTCCTTTCTACCACATTACTGAGAAGCCATTTTTTTGTAATTGTATCCCAATTAAAGTTGGAAGCCCGCAAATTATAATACAATTTGTTATCTCTAAATTTCTGAATGAATAATCCATTACCCGACTTCGTCACCGTATCGTATCCTTTTATACCTGCATACGAATTGGAATCTAACCGGAAATAAATATTCTGCTGGTAGGTGGTGTTCGTATTATTTATACCCGAATTTATATCTATATAAGCCTTATTAAAATCGCCCCATTTCCTGTTTGCTTTAGGTACTACATATTGATACCCTAACCATAACAATATAGATAAAAATGCACCTCCGATTAAATATGGCAACATAAATCTTCTGAAACTAACGCCACTGCTAAGTATGGCAATGATCTCTGAACGGCCGGCCATTTTGGAAGTAAAGAATATCACAGATATAAAAATAAACAGGGGGAAAAGCAGCGCATCAATACGGGGAATAAATCCAAAATAATAATCCCGGGTAATCTGCCAGGCGCTAAGATGGGACTTTACAAAATCATCGGTTTTTTCGCTGATATCCACAACAACAACAATAGCAGTAAATAATATAAGACAAAAGAAAAAAGTAGTCAGGTATTTTACTAATATGTACTTATCAATTTTTTTCATCCAGGGCGGAAAGATAAATAATTATGAATGATGAGTTATGAATTATGAGTTAAAGATTTTTACTTATGAAAATTTGCCCAATCCATTTGCAGCTATCCATCCCGTTGTCCAGGCATTTTGAAAATTAAAGCCGCCGGTTACACCGTCAACATTTATAATTTCGCCGGCAAAAAATAAATCTGGAATTAATTTGCTCTGCATTGTATTGACATCAATTTCATTTAAATTTATTCCGCCGGCAGTAACAAATTCTTCTTTAAAAGTAGTTTTTCCTTTTATCTCAAATTCCTGTGAGCATAAAATTTTTACCAGCTTATTTTGTTCCCTGGCAGGCAAATCGGCCCAGCGCATTTCTTCGTGTATGCTGCACTGTTGTAAAAAATATTCCCATAACCTTGCAGGCAGTGCAAAGGGATTTCGGTTATATATTTTCTGGGCGGCGATGTGAAACCTGGTCTGTTGAATTTTTTCTTTTAAAGTATTTTCATTGAAAGCCGGCAACCAGTTCACTATGCTGGTAAAAGCATATTTTCTGTCGGCAAGATCTCTTGCAGCCCAGGCGGAAAGTTTCAATACGGCAGGGCCACTCATCCCCCAATGGGTTATCAGCAGCGGCCCGCTTTGCTGTAATTTGGTTCCCGCAATTTTTACTGTAGCATCAGGTACGGTAATTCCCATTAATGCTGTAATACTGTTTTGCGGTATATTAAAGGTAAAGAGAGATGGTACGGGTGCCTGAATGGTATGGCCTATTTTGGTAAGCCACTCATATTGTATAGATTTAGGATAACCACCACAGGCAATGCAAACATAATCTGCATCAATTATCCTGTTATTATTTAATTGAATTTTAAAACGGTTGTGGTTAATTGATAATTCTTCTACCGCAGTATTCATTAAAATCTTTACTTTGTATTTAGCTGATTCTTTTAGCAGGCAATCAACGATCGTTTGAGAGTTGTTTGTCTCCGGAAACATGCGCCCATCAGCTTCTGTTTTCAAATTCACTCCCCGTTCTTTAAACCAGGCAATAGTATGAGTAGTGAAAAAATGGTGAAAAGCTTTTTTTAAAAAAACATCACCCCGTGGATATTTTTTTATCATCTCTGCAATACTGTAACAGGCATGCGTAACATTGCACCTGCCCCCTCCACTTACTTTTACTTTACTTAATAATTTAGAAGTTTTTTCTACCAATACAACCTGCAAGTGAGGATGCACTCTTGCCGCGGTTACAGCACAAAAAAAACCCGCTGCGCCGCCGCCTATAACTATTAGCTTTTTTTGTTGCATGAGAAAGAGATGACGGTTGATAGACTATAGATGACCGGCTTGAATTAACAACTTTATCTATGAGCTAATTATAACTCCAGGTTAAATTACTATTTGCTTTTTCAGCAGCTTCGATTTCTATAAAAGAAGATAGGATATCGGCATCGCCTTTTGTAATGCAAACATCATGTTCAAAATGCGCAGAAACTTTATTGTCTTTGGTAATTACCGTCCAGCCGTCGTTTAAATGGATCACGTCTTTAACCCCAAGGTTTATCATTGGCTCAATTGCCAAAACCATACCTTCTTTTAATTTTGCTCCCGTACCTTTTTTGCCATAGTTAGGTACTTGCGGATCTTCGTGCATTTGCCTGCCCAGGCCATGGCCCACCAATTCTCTTACCACACCATACCCATTCTTTTTTTCTGTGTGTTCCTGTATAGCATTGGCAATATCGCCAATCCTGTTACCCTGGCGGGCTTTCAGGATACCGATGTATAAAGACTCTTTTGTTATTTTTAATAATTGTTTTACTTCAGCTGCAATTTCCCCTATCCCGTACGTATAAGCACTATCTCCGTGAAAGCCATTTTTATAAATGCCGATATCCAGCGAAATGATATCACCGTCTTTTAGCACAGTTTCACCCGGGAAACCATGTACCACGGCAGCATTTACTGAAATACAGGTAGCATAAGGAAAGCCATTGTAATTTAAAAAAGAAGGCTTGCCGCCATTATCCATAATAAATTCCTCAACAATTTTATTTATTTGTAACGTACTCATTCCTGCCTTTAAAACCTTTGCAGCCTGGGCATGCGCTGTACCTACCAACAGGCAACTCTGCCGCATTATTTCTATCTCTTCTTTAGATTTATATTGTATCATTTACCTGTAAATTAAAACAAACCCCAACGATTATGTCGTCAGGGTCTTTGTAAAATATTTTAGAATTTATGCTTAAATACCTGAAGCCACTGTTTGTCTTCCCTGTATTCTTCCGCCCGTCATTAAACCATCATATTGACGCATTAATAACTGTGTTTCTATTTGCTGCAATGTATCTAAAATAACACCCACCATAATTAGTAAAGAAGTACCCCCAAAGAAAGTTGAGAAGCTCTGAGACATACCAAACAATACCTGAACTATACCTGGCAAAATACCCACAAATGCAAGAAGTATAGCGCCTGGTAAAGTAATTCTATCCATGATTGTACCGATATAATCTGCTGTTGGCTGCCCTGGCTTTACACCTGGTATAAAACCATTATTACGCTTTAATTCATCAGCCATTTGCTTAGGATTAAAGATAAGTGCAGTATAAAGGAAGGTAAAAGCTATTACGCAAATAGAATAAACCAACATGTAAACGGGGTTGGTGTGTTCGGTAAAATATCTTGCCCAACCATCTCCTTTAAACCCGGAAAATATTGTAGGTAAAAATAAAATTGCCTGGGCGAAAATGATAGGCATTACACCTGCAGCATTTACTTTTAATGGTAAAAAATTACGGGCTCCACCAAACTGGCGGTTACCAACAATTTGTTTGGCATAATTAACCGGAACTTTTCTTGTGCCTTGTACAAGCATGATAAGCCCCATGATAATACCTATAAGAAAAACCACTTCTATCAATAATATTAATAACCCACCTGCCCCTCTTGTGGTACGTGCTGCCCACTCCTGGCCAAATGCCTGTGGAAGACGTGCAAGAATACCAATCATGATGATAAGAGAAGTACCGTTACCCAAACCTTTATCTGTAATCTTTTCGCCTAACCACATTACAAATAAAGTACCTACGGTTAATATTATTACAGTTGATACCCAGAAGAAATTACCATAAGCAACTATAAGGGCATCTGCATTGGCGGGGCTTTTTAAATAACCAATGTATGCGGCAGCCTGAAAGGCTGTAACAATAACGGTTATGTACCGTGTCCACTGATTAATTTTCTTTCTGCCGCTTTCCCCTTCTTTCTGAACTTTAGCCATCTGGGGAACCAATATAGTAACCAGTTGCATAAAAATAGAAGCAGAAATGTAAGGCATGATACCCAAGGCAAAAATAGATGCTTTGGAGAATGCACCACCAACGAACGCATCAAGCAAGCCAAGCATACCATTATTACTGGTACTGGCATGCAAAGCACTTAATTTGTTAGGATCTATACCAGGTAATACTATAAAAGAGCCAAGACGGTAAATAAAAAGTAACACTAACGTGAATACTATTTTATTACGCAATTCCTCTATGCTCCAGATATTTTTTAGTGTTGTAACAAACTTCTTCACAGAATTAAGTAGATTTAATGGTTGCGCTAAAAAGAAAAGACCCGCTAAATGTGGGTCGGCAAATATCGTGAAATTATTTCACTATTTCTACAGAACCTCCGGCGGCTTCAATAGCAGCTTTAGCTTTATCGCTGACAGCATTTACTTTGAAGACAAATTTTCCTTTCAACTCGCCGTTGCCGAGAATTTTTACATTATCATTCTGGCTTATTAGCCCATTGACATATAAATTCTGAAGGCTGAATTCTGTAATATTATACTTCTCAGCATATTGTTCAATTTGACCAAGATTGATTACTTTATATTCAACACGGTTGATATTAGTAAACCCACGCTTAGGTATACGACGCTGAATAGGCATCTGACCACCTTCATGTGCTTTTTTACTTTTGTAGCCAGCACGGCTTTGCCCACCTTTATTACCTTTTGTAGATGTACCACCTTTACCACTGGCTTCACCACGACCTATTCTCTTTTCTTTATGTGTTGCGCCTTTTGCAGGCTTAAGAGTATGTAAATTCATTTTTTTTGATTTTAGACTTACGGGGTATCACCCCTCGCTTTGTTATTTAATGTGATACTTTGCTGATGTGCTAATCTGCTAATTAATCCGATGTGACTTAATGTGTTTCATTAGCACATTATCGAATTAGCGAATTAGCTAATTAACCCAATTCCTCAACCTTTATAAGGTGGTTCACCTTGGTTACCATACCTAAAATTTGTGGTGTAGCTTCTACTTCTACCGAAGCATTCATTTTATTTAAACCTAAAGCTACCATTGTTCTTTTCTGGCGCTCTGATCTGTCAATTACACTTTTGATCTGTGTTACTTTTATCTTTTTCATTTTATTAAGTTGTAGGTTTTAAGTGATAAGTTATAAGCATAAAGTATTACTTACAACTTAATACTTATAACTTTTTATCCGTTAAAAACTTTCTTTAAAGGGATGCCACGTGTCTTTGCAATTGCAATTGGTTCACGTAATGTAGCCAATGCTTTAAAAGTTGCTTT
>JBDUCK010000196.1:0-6718 GCA_040003485.1 Ferruginibacter sp.
GGCACCACAATTACATCCTCTCCATGTTTCCAGTCTGCAGGTGTTGCTACGCTGTATTTAGCGGTTAATTGCAGCGAATCAATCACTCGTAATACTTCATGAAAATTCCTGCCCGTACTAGCGGGATAGGTAAGGGATAATTTTAATTTTTTATCGGGACCGATTATAAACAGCGAACGTACAGTAAAAGTTTCTGAAGCATTTGGATGGATCATATCATATAAATTCGCCACTTTCCTGTCTTCATCCGCAATGATCGGAAAATCTACCGTACAGTTTTGTGTTTCATTAATATCGTTTCTCCAGCCAAGGTGTTTATCCAGGGGATCTACACTCACAGCCAGTACTTTTACATTCCGCTTTGCAAACTCTTCTTTAAGCAGGGCTGTTTTTCCCAGCTCAGTTGTACACACTGGCGTATAGTCCGCAGGATGAGAAAATAACACACCCCAGCCATCACCTAAAAATTCGTAAAAATTAATTTCCCCTTCAGTTGTTGAAGCCGTAAAGTCGGGTACGGTATCCCCTAATCGTAAACTCATAAAATAAATTTTAGACTGCTAATATACTACTCTATTAATTAAGTAGGGTAGTATTTTTTGTAAAATTTTATAATTTTTTTTTGAAGAAAATGAAGACAATCTTTTATTAAAAAATTGAGCATCAACAGTTTTCCAAAGCCTGCAAAATGTCACCCAGGATATCATCTACATGTTCCAGCCCGGCAGAAATACGGATAAGCCCCGGTGAAATATTCACCGCCTGTCTTTCCTGCTCTGTAAGTTTTGCATGCGTAGTGCTTGCTGGGTGAGAAGCAATACTCCGGGTGTCGCCAAGGTTAGCTGTGAGTGTAAGCATTTTAAGGCTGTCTAAAAATTTACGGCCAGCTTCCAATCCGCCTTTTAATTCAAAACAAACAATTCCACCACCATTATGCATTTGTTTAATAGCAATATTGTGCTGGGGATGGCTTGGTAAAAAAGGATATCGAAGAGAAGCAATTGCCGGATGCGATTCCAGTGAGGTAGCAATATGTAGAGCATTTTTTGCATGGCGCTCCATACGCACATCAAGTGTTTCCAGGCTCTTGCTTAGTACCCATGCATTAAAAGGAGATAATGCCGGGCCGGTACTTCGGCAGAACAGGTAAATATCATTGATCAGATCTTTTCTACCTACAACAACACCCCCCAAAACTCTTCCCTGGCCATCCAGCCATTTGGTAGCAGAATGCACTACCAGGTCTGCACCATAATCAATGGGGCGCTGGCAAAGAGGCGTAGCAAAACAATTATCTACATTTAAAATAAGATTGTATTTTTTAGAAAGTTTACCCAGCATTTCCAGGTCTATAATATCAAGTCCTGGGTTAGTAGGCGTTTCCAGGTAGATCATTTTTGTATTTGGACGAATGGCCGCTTCCCATTCTTCTGGCTTATCAGCTGCCACATAACTATATTCAATACCAAAATTTGGCAGGTATTTTTTTATAACTGTATGCGAACTGCCAAAGATAGAACTGCAGGAAAGCAGATGATCGCCTTTTTTTAGCAATGCCATAAACGACCCAAATACAGCACTCATGCCGGATGCCGTTGCATAGCCTGCTTCTGCACCTTCCAATGCAACCATTTTATCAGTGAACTCCTGTACGCCGGGATTGCTGAAACGACTGTAAATATTATCATCCGTTTCATCTGCAAAGGCGGCACGCATGTCTTCTGCATTGTCAAAACAAAAACTACTGGTAAGAAACATTGGTGTTGAATGTTCCATTTCGTTGGTACGATCTGTTTGTATGCGTATTGCGTCTGTAACTGGATGCATTTTAGTTTTTTATTTAATTGATTTTGGAAAAGTCAGTTGTCAGGGTGTTATTGAATTACATTATTCATTGATCCATTGGCTTACTGCTATGACTCACTCTCACTTCCCAGTTTAGCTGTGTTCCGCCCCGGCGGAGGGTTTCTGCAACAGAACAATATTTTTCCATAGAAAGGTCGCAGGCTTTTTGCGCTTTCATTATATCTATATTTCCGGTAAATTCAAATATGATCTTTACAGCTTTCCACAATGATGGCTCTCCACCGGCTTCTCTTTCACCGTCAATTTTAATAGATAAATCTTCAACTGTTTGCCGCTGCTTTTTTAAAATAGCAATAATATCAATACCGCTGCATCCACCTAATCCCATTAATAAAAGTTGCATAGGTCTTACGCCGGCGCCTTGGCCACCGGTAGCTTCTGCAGCATCAATGTTTACTATGTGGCCTGCAGCGTCTTTTGCTTCAAACCCGTAATCACCCTGCACCCGGTTCAGTTCTATTTTGATCATTGTTATTTTTTTACAAATATAATTCATGCATGCCGTTACTTTGCGTTTTAGAAACTGAAATTGATAATGCAGCAATTCAACCATACCACTCCTTTTTTATTAGAAGCAGGTGATACCTTGCCCGGTATCAAGATTGCTTATAACACGTACGGCAAATTAAATGAAGATGGCAACAATACAGTTTGGATCTGCCATGCCCTTACCGCAAATTCAAATGTCACAGATTGGTGGCCTGGCATTGTCGGCGAAGGATGCGTTATCGATCCGGCAAAACACTTTATTGTGTGTGCCAATATATTAGGTTCCTGCTATGGCAGCAGTGGCCCTTTAATTGTGAATCCTTCTACAAGCCAGCCTTATTATAGCTCTTTCCCTATTGTCACCATCCGTGATATGGTGAAAGCGCATATGCTTTTACGGGAGCACCTTGGCATTAAAAAAATTCATCTATTAGTTGGTGGTAGTATGGGCGGTTACCAGGCATTAGAATGGTGTGTAATGGAACCACAGTGTATCAATCAATTATTTTTACTGGCCACTTCACCCACTGAAAGCGCCTGGGGTATTGCGGTGCATACCGCACAACGATTAGCCATAGAGGCAGATGCAACCTGGAAGAATGCTTTGCCGGGTGCAGGGCAAAAAGGCCTGAAGGCCGCCCGTGCTGTAGGTTTACTCACCTATAGAAATTATGGCATCATGGTAAAAACGCAAACAGATCCGGATACCGAAAAAATTGATGATTACCGTGCCGCTTCTTACATAGACTACCAGGGCAGCAAATTGACAGAAAGATTTAATACCTATAGCTATTGGTTATTAACCAAAGCTATGGACAGCCATCATATTGGCAGGGGCCGGGGCGGCGATGTGGATGCTGTTTTAAAAATGATAACGCATCGTACGCTCATCATAAGTATCAGCAGTGATATTCTTTGCCCGGTAATTGAACAGCAACACATGACTGCTCAAATTCCAAATGCAACATTAAGCGAAATAGATTCTGCTTACGGGCATGATGGATTTATGGTAGAGTCAGAAAAAATATCCGGATGTTTAAAGGAGTGGCTTAGAAAATAAACCAGATTGTTTTATAAAATTTTTTGGTTGCCGGCAACAGATCATCTTTAAGCATTGTTGTGTCACTCCTTTGTACGGTATACCATTTGGCAACAGTACTTGCCAATATATCAATCAATAAAATTAAGAATCTTTTTTCTTTCGCAGATCTATATTCTGGTAATAAAAAATACGCATCACATTTGTACTCTTAAAACTATTACCGGCGGGCAGTTGCTGAAACACATTCATAAAACCTACCTGCAGATTATTGGAAGCATTAAATTTATATTTTATGCCTGCATAAATTTTATTCTGATCAAAATAGTTGTAAACGATTTGTTTGCCAAAGTTTACATTCACTTCTTCTCCCGCAATAAAAGAAAAAGTGTTTACCTCAGAAGCTCTTTTATTCAAGGGAATTTCTATATTAAAATAATAACGAAGCCGCCAGTTAAAATTATAGCCGGGCGCAAGTTTGGTATCGCCTGTAAGTTTATGGCGGTATCTTTCTTCAAGCCTTATTTTTTGCTGCACCAGTTTTTTTGAATACTTGGTTTGCCACTGAAACTGCTGCCAGGGGCGGTGTTCCGGCGCTCCCAAATATTTATGATTATACGCCGGAAAATAATTTACCAAAGCATACCCGGCGGTAAATTTTGCAGCATCATTTAAATAATATGAAACCCCAAACCTTATCAAAGACTGATAAAGCCCCGATGTAAAATGCTCCCTGGTACGCAGGTTTAAATCTGTAGAAAATTCCAATTTTTTGCTGAGCCTTGTTTGATTAAAATATCCGAGCCAGGCCTGCTGGCCATGAGAAATGTTTTTTGTTTGAGCAAAAGCAAATGCCGGAACGGTAACAATAAACAGCAGTAATAATTTTGTTTTCATCTATTTTATAAAAGTTGCAAAATGGTCTTCCACAAAGTGCCTGCACTTGTTAAAATAACCAGGGCACCAACCAATATGAACATCGTTTTAAGAGGCAGTTTCCCGACAAGCCTGGCCGCTATGGGTGCCGCAATCAAGCCGCCAACTATGAGGCCTGCGATTTCCAATATGGGTATACTTCTTAGTAAAATAAAAAAAGTGATGGAGCTGGTAAGCACCACAAAAAATTCAGCCAGGCAAACGGAGCCTATTACATACCGTGGGCTTTTTCGTTTAGCCATCAGCGTACTTGTGACAAGTGTGCCCCAGCCACCGCCGGCAAAGGCATCCATGAATCCGCCTGCAGAGGCCAGCCAGCCTGCACGCTTTATTTTATCATTTAAATCTTTTTTCTTAAAGGCTTTTCGTATAATAAAATAGCCAAGATAAATAGTGTACAACGATAAGGGTACCCGTACATACGTAGAATATTTTTGGCCGTAATAAGCAACGGCTGCACCAATCACTGCACCAATAATTCCGGGTATCACCAATGTTTTAAAAAGTTTTTTATTGATATTTCCAAACCGGTGATGACTATAACCTGATACACCACTGGAGAATACACGGGCTGAATGTACCTGGCTGCTGACAAGCGCCGGGCTTACACCATAGGCCAATAAAAATGTAGTAGAAATAGTACCATACCCCATGCCCAAAGAGCCATCGGCCATTTGAGCCAGGAAGCCAATCACCAACATTATTAAAAAGGCCTGCCCGTTTATATACTTTGGCAATGCTGAAAAACTTTCAGTTATTTTATTAAAAGGTATATAAGATAAAACAGCATGCCCCACAATCATCACCAAAAATGCAAGCAAACACCACAATACTATTTTGGGCCAGCGTTTTTGGTCATGTTTATTTATTTCCTCCAGGGTGGCCTGTTTTGAAACCAACACTCTTGTAAGCTCATTAAGGTGTTTCACTTTTTCATCAAAGCTGCCATTGATTCCTTTGCGGATCGTTTGCATATTATTCAATAGGCCATCTATTTCATCAGGAATCAAATCATTTATAACTTCCTTTAAACGTTTTGCCACTGTCGGAGATTTTCCATTTGTAGAAATACCGATCTTAAGATTTCCTTTTTGTACAATAGAGCCTAAATAAAAATCGCAGAGCTCAGGAGTGTCTGCAACATTCACCAAAATATTTTTTGCCTTCGCTTCATTTCTTACAGCAAAACTTGTGGCTTTATTATTGGTAGCAATTACCAGCAATTCTATACCAATTAAATCATCACTGTAAAAATTCCTTTCTTTTAAAATAACCTGTGGATAATCTTTGGCCAATTCTTTAATACCCTGCCCGATTGCTGTAGCCACCAATACAACTTTTGTTGCAGGCGCATTGTACAGGATAGTAGTGAGTTTTTCTAACCCAACATTACCCCCACCAACTATCAACACATTCAGTTGCTCCAGTTTTAAAAAAACGGGGAATAAGTGATTTTCTTCAGCTTGCGCTGATACATCCCCATTAATTTTTGCCACTAAGATATCCTGTTGCAAAGCCATATATTTATTTTTATACCCGATTACAAACTATTGAATAAATGTAAACTTTGAATTTACTGTTGACCAAAGAACCAATGTACAAGAGTGCGACGCCTATGAAGCTTAATTGATAGATTCTGCCTGGTTCACAAAAAAAGTATCATTAAATATTTACCAATTTTTCTCGTAATGCAAAATCGCCAAAGCTTTCTGCTTCTTTTCGTTTAGCCTTATACGTTTCCAATAGTTCATCCAGTACATTAAGCAAACCTTCTTCGTTTAAATTTTCTTTGTATTTAATATTTAACCTCGTGCCTTCCCTATCACCGCCAAGGTGTAAATTGTAATGGCCTGCGGAAGTGCCGATCAAGCCAATTTCAGCGGCGTATGGGCGGGCACAACCGTTGGGGCATCCCGTCATGCGGGTAATAATTTCATCATCCATCAATCCATATCTTGCCAGTAGCGGTTCTATTTTGCTTATCAATTCAGGCATATACCGTTGGGCTTCTGCCAGGGCCAGCGGGCAGGTTGGTAGCGCCACACAGGCAATAGCATTCTTACGAAAAGCCGATGCCTGTTCGTTATGCTGAATGATGTTGTAATTTTTTAAAATAATTTCAATAGATTCTTTATTGGCATCAGTAATATCGCTGAGGATAATATTCTGGTTACTGGTGAAACGGAAAGTGGCTTTGCCCGTTTCAGCAATTTCCAGCAACGCTGTTTTTAATGGCAGCTTTTCATCATCTACAACACGGCCGTTTTCTACAAATAAAGTATAGTGCCAGTTGCCTTCATGATCCTGTAGCCAGCCATACAGGTCTTTACGGCTGGTGAATGTATAAGGCTTTGCTTCTTCCAGCTTAAACCCACAGCGTTTTTCTAA
>JBDUCK010000197.1:0-6664 GCA_040003485.1 Ferruginibacter sp.
TCCAATTTGAAACTTCCACTATTGGCGGCACCACTTTTTTTATAAAATTTCCTTTAGCAGATTAAGAAGCTGTTTGCCTTAAATAAAAATTTATCCTGTGCATAATTAAAATTCCAAATGGTTATGCGGTATAAGTCCCGATTCAAATGTAATATCGGGATGCCAATAAAATCGGCAAGTGACACAACAATGACGATACAAAGAACTTGGGATGGTATTAAAATAAATAACTCAAATAGCGTCTAAGTACTATTAACATTGCTTTTATTTTTTTGCGTAGAGGAGAGAAAAATTGCCTTTAATTTATAGTTAGGATTAAATATTTTTAGCCCGCTTTCTTTCGCTAATATATTTTTCAAAAGCCTGGAGGTTAAAGCTGCTTAAATTTTTCTCTTTTGGTAGCAGTGCTTTTTGTGCTACCAGTATTCCGTATTTAATATCATCCAGTCCATCTGTAAAATGAGAGTCGGGGTCAATAGAGATCAATACATTTTTTTGTAAGGCATACTCAATATGCCGCCAATCAATATCAAGCCGGCTGGGGTGAGCATTTAATTCTATAACTACCTGGTTGGCTGCACATGCATCAATAATAAGTTTATGGTTTACAGGATAGCCAGGCCTGCTAAGCAACAGCCTGCCCGTCATGTGGCCTAATATTGTTGTGTAAGGATTTTCAATTGCTTTTATCAAACGCATCATTGCTTTCTCCTCTGTCATTTTCAGGTTGCTATGTACCGAGGCAATTACCAAATCAAAAGTAGAGAGTACTGCATTGCTGTAATCCAGGTTACCATCGTTTAAAATGTCGCTTTCAATACTCTTAAAAATTTTAAATGGAGAAAGTTTATCATTAAGTTCATCTATATAATGATGCTGCTCTTTTATTTTGTCTTCATTTAGTCCCTGTGCATAAAAAGCAGATTTGCTGTGATCACTCATAACAAGGTATTCCATGCCCCTTTTCATTGCTGCCTGTGCCATCTCTTCTATGGTGTTGCTGCCATCACTCCAGTTACTGTGGCAGTGAATGATTCCCTTTAGATCGCCCTCTTTTATAAAATCGGGCAGAGAACCATTTTTAGCCATGGAAATTATTCCCTCATTTTCCCTGAGATGAGCAGGGATAAAAGCTAAACCGGCAGTTGAAAACAATGTTGCTTCATCAGGGTGATTATTCAGATTAATGCCCGTATCAAAAAACGCTTTTACAAATGCTTCAGAGGAAGAGGTTTCTATCAGTTTTTTAATAATATTTTCTTTATTGGCGGTATGTAGTTTAATATCAATGCCGATAGATGTTTTATAAACCAGGTGTTCAGTCGTTTTTTCTTTAAGGCTAAATCCCTCCGTATTTTTTAAGATATTTTCTATGCTGTTTTCATCTGCTTCAATTACAAATTCCAGCTCATCCATTGTTTCTGTCTGGCGCTTAAAATGGCCGGTAGTAAAAACCTTTTTTCCGGTAAATAATTTTACCAGGAAATTTTCTGTTTGCGTGGCAATTTTTTCTGCGTTTACATACAGGTGGCTGCCCATATTTTTTAAATAAAATTCAATTTTCTCTATTACATTTTCCTGCGTTTTTTCACCAAAGCCTTTATATAATTTGAGCCTGTTTTCTTTGCAGGCATAAAGTAATTCTCCAATAGTTTCTATCTCCATTTCTTTCCAGATGGTATGTATTTTTTTTGGTCCGATGCCTTTAATATTTAACATTTCAACCACCCCCGGAGGTGTAATTAAAACAAGGTCATCAAGTGTTTTTAGCCTTCCATTTTGTAATAACTCAATAATTTTTTGTGCAGATGATGCGCCAATACCTTTAATGCCCGCAATCTTTTCTGCCGGCATTTCACTTAATTCAAGAGAAATTTTTTCAATTGCAAAAGCTGCAGATGCGTACGATTTTGATTTAAAAGAATTCTCTCCATGTATATCCATCAGCTTACTTAACATGGTAAAGTTGTCAGCAATTTCATAATTAGTCATGGCCTAAAATTAATAAAAGGAACTGTAAATTTTATAAAATTAAATAGCAAAAAAAGGAGATAAAAAATAAATTAATTACAAAAATAGATCGCTGTAACCCACTATGCATAAGGGTTAAGCATAAAAAAAGTCCCGGTAAAAACCAGGACTTAATATTTTTTGCTTTTTTAGAAAGCAAAGCTTACTTCTTTTTAGGAGCAGCTTTTTTAGCCATTGCTTTTTTAGGAGCAGCTTTTTTTGCAGGAGCAGCTTTCTTTGCAGGAGCAGCTTTTTTAGCCATTGCTTTTTTAGGAGCCGCTTTCTTTGCAGGAGCAGCTTTTTTAGCAGGAGCCGCCTTTTTTGCAGGAGCTGCTTTTTTCTTTGTTGCCATTTTTTAAAATTTAATTGGTTAGTAAATAATACTTAAAAATATATACTATTTTGATATAACCAAAAAAAATATTAAAAAAAATTAGGCAGTTGCTTCCAGTTCACTTATAGAAACAAAAGTTTTATCACCCTTTGCTTTTCTAAATTCTACCAATCCGCCAGTCAATGCAAAGATGGTAAAGTCCCTCCCCACACCAACATTTTTACCCGGATGATATTGTGTACCCCGCTGGCGTATGATAATGTTACCAGCTATTGCAGCCTGGCCACCAAAAATTTTTACACCCAATCTTTTGCTTTGTGAATCACGGCCGTTTTTTACGGAACCTTCACCTTTTTTATGTGCCATTTTTTATACTTTTTTTGTTTCAATTTTTAGCGGGTAGCCATGCAGGTTTTTCTGTCAACTATCAACTAAAAGCTATCAACTTTTTACTAAGCTATTGCAGTTACTTTTATGTGAGTGTACTGAGTACGGTGACCATGTTTTTTACGGAAACCTTTTCTTCTTTTCATTTTAAAAGCGATTACTTTTTCGCCTTTAACCAGGCCGCTGATGATTTCTGCTTTTACAACAGCTTTTACATCTGCTCCACTTACAACATCATCTCCGTTGTGAGTGATCAAAACATCAGAAAATTCTACTGAATCTCCTGCTTCACCCGCTATATGGGGAACGTATAAGCTATCTCCTGCTTTTACCTTAAATTGCTGACCGGCGATTTTAACTATTGCTAACATAACATACCTAAATTTAGGACGGCAAAGGTAAGGATTTATACCTTATAGATGTAAGTTTTTTTAAACTTTATTGTCCTTTACGTGAAATATTGGCATGCACAGCTTTTGATATATTAAATTTAAATGATTTGAACTGGGGCAGCGGTGCAATACCGGCTTTGGCCCCGCTTTAGGTAGTACTCCTGGTTTCCTCATTCTTCCTCACTACTGGAAACCTACCCCAATCGGGCGTAAAAATCCGACAGTTGCATATAAATAAGCATTACACAAGTGAGTCGCCCCAAAAGGGTGCCTTTCCGGTAAGTGTTATGTAATAATGGGAAGGCCTGTGGGGGTAGGGTTAAACTGCTCGTTAATAACAGGGTATTTTTGCTAATCCTTTTTCTTTTCTTTGGAGGTTTCTGGAAGCAGTTGAAAATAGGTAGCTTTAAAACGCTTATCTATTATCTCTCCCTGCACCTTAGCCATTCTTATTGCATTGCAAAAACCATCGCTTGCATGTGCATCACCATGTGAATCAATATCTGTTCCATCCACAAAATAAGATTGACCATTTATCCGGATCGCTAAATTACAAGAATTCCCCGGCAACCCAAGTTTGCACTGGCCACAAGCGGTCTCAACGATTAGCAATTTTTTATTTTTATCGGGGGCACCTGTTTTAACCACTTTGTTTTGGGCAAATGTTGCCATTAAAGAAAAACTAAAAAAAGCAGCCATAAATAATCCCTTCATAAAAATTCATTTAAAATAAATTTTGAAAATAGAAGCAGGTAAATTTAGTTAATTCTGGTTAAGGTACTGCAATTATTATAGCGCTTCATTTCTATTCGTTCACGGATTTAAATTGCTACCCATTCACAAGATTAGGATATTATCCCATTATAGATTGCAATTTGTATTTTCGCTACCAACTATGAATATATTCAGAAAGTTTATTGGTGGAATTTTCAGCATATATGCATTCGTTGTTTTTATTATCTTAATGTTTGTGTTGTTTCCTTTTGTATTCATCGCATCTTTTTTTGGAAGAATTAAAGGCGGTAATATGATCTATCATATATGCAGGTTTTGGGCAGATATTTTTATGCTGCTTATCGGCGTTCATCATAAAAATATTTTTGAAGCACCAAAAGCTACAGGTCATCCAGTGGTTTTTGTTTTTAATCATATTTCTTACATGGATATCCCGGTTTTAATGATGGCATTTCGTAAACAGCCAATTCGCATATTAGCGAAAGCAGAAATGGCAAAAGTGCCGGTGTTTGGTTTTTTTTATCGCCAGGCAACGGTAATGGTACAGCGGGAAAACCTGCAGGCAAGAGCAAAAAGTGTAAGGCAATTAAAAGCTATACTTAAAAGAAATATTTCTATTTTGCTGGCACCGGAAGGAACTTTTAATATGACGCACCGGCCACTGAAAGATTTTTATGATGGTGCCTTTAAAGTAGCCATAGAAACACAAACGCCCATACAGCCGGTAATTTTTTTAGATGCTTATGACAGGCTTAATTATAACAGCATCTTTTCTCTCACCCCGGGGAGATCACGAGCCGTTTTCCTGGAAGAGATAGCGGTAAACAGTTTTGGCTTGCGGGATGTTAGTGTATTAAAAAACATCGTTTATAAAAAAATGGAAGCGGCATTAACCAGGTACAATGCAAGCTGGATAAAAGAAACAACACATGAGCAGTGATGAGCTGGAAATAAGTTTTGCAGAAGAAGAATCTGGCTACTGGGCAGAAATTATTTTGCCCCTTGCACTGCCAAGCGTATATACTTATGCAATTCCCACTCAATTAACACAACAGGCACAGCCGGGTTGCCGGGCCGAAGTGGTGTTTGGCAAAAATAAAAAATATGCAGGTATCATCAAACTTATTACGCAAACCAAACCTGCTTATAAAACTAAACAGATACTGAATGTGCTGGATGATTCGCCTATGTTGTATCCACAACAATTACAGCTTTGGAAATGGATCAGCGATTATTATATGTGCACAGAAGGAGAAGTAATGGCCGCCGCCCTGCCTGCTAACTTTAAACTGAGTAGTGAAACGGTTTTAATTTACAACGAAGAAATAGGCGAGGATTTTTCCAATTTATCTGACGAAGAATTTTTAGTTGCGGAAGCCTTGCTGATGAAAAAGCAGTTACAGCTTACCGAAGTGCAGCAAATATTAGATGCAGCACATGTGTACCCGGTTATAAAAAAACTGATTGATAAAAAGATCTGCTTTGCCTGGGAAGAACTCACAGAGCGGTACAAAATAAAGCTGGAAAAATATGTGTTGCTGAATCCGCAGTTTGATAATGAGGAATCGTTAAGTAAAATATTAAATGAGTGGAAGGGTGCGCCAAAGCAAATGGAATTATTGCTGGCTTACCTGCACCTGCAAAAAACCGCAGGCGATGTAACCCAAACTGCTTTACTTACTAAAGCTGGTGCAACTGCTGCACAGTTAAAAGGCCTATGCGATAAACAAATTCTGTTTGTCGAAAAAAGAAGTATAGACCGCATAAAATCTTTACCCAAAAATATTCAACTGGATTTTGAACTGAGCGAAATTCAACAGGAATGTTTGGCAAAAACCCGGGAATCATTTAAAGAAAAAGCCGTATGCCTGTTGCATGGTGTTACCAGCAGTGGCAAAACGCAGCTATACATAAAACTGATTGAAGAATATTTTAATAAAGGCATGCAGGTCCTTTACCTGCTACCGGAGATTGCTCTTACGGCACAGATCATACGAAGATTGCAAAAACATTTCGGCGGTAATATTGCCATCTACCATTCTAAATTTAATAACCAGGAAAGGGTAGAACTATGGAACAAAATAAGAACCGGGGAAATAAAAATGCTGTTGGGTGCCAGGAGTGCTTTGTTTCTTCCATTTAAAAACCTGGGTTTAATAATAGTAGATGAAGAGCATGATGCTTCTTACAAACAGCAGGATCCTGCGCCACGCTATAATGCAAGAGATGCGGCCATTTATTATGCTTCCCTTTTCGGGGCAAAAGTTTTGCTGGGTACAGCTACGCCTTCTTTAGAAAGTTATTTTAATGCGTTACAACACAAATATGGCCTTGTGTATTTAAGGGAAAGGTATGGCGGCCTGCAACTGCCATTAATAGAAATAATTAATACCAGGCAGGTAGCACAAAAAGGAAAAGTGATGATAAGCCCGCAACTAAAAGACGCCATTCAACAGGCCGTAGCAAGCGACAGGCAGGTAATACTTTTTCAAAACCGCAGAGGCTACAACCCTTACCTCATCTGCGGCGCATGCGGCTACATACCCCAATGCATTCATTGCGATGTATCGCTTACGTTACACAAGTATAGCAATAAACTGCATTGTCATTATTGCGGTAGCACTTATCCTAAATTAGTTACCTGCCCGGCATGTGGCAGCAACGATTGGCTGGAAAAAAACTTTGGAACCGAAAAAATTGAAGAGCAACTGGAAGAGGATTTTGCTGCCAATAAAATTGCACGTATGGATGTAGACAGTGTTCGTGGCAAAACAGCGCATGATAATCTTATCCGTTTATTTGAACA
>JBDUCK010000198.1:0-6660 GCA_040003485.1 Ferruginibacter sp.
GGGTACATTTTATTTACGGCGGCCGGGTTCATTTCCATAATACCTTTTAAATAACTGCGGCCTAGTTCATTATTTTTATTTACAAAAACAGCGTACAGTGATGCATATTTATTGTTGTAATTTTTTACAAAATTGCCGGCGAAATCAAATGCAGGATCAGCCTGCAGCACATTCGCATCGGGGTTTGCAATAAAAGCGGCCCATTTGGTATCATCAAAAATCATTGTTTTTGCAAACACGTCGTTAGCCCATTTTTTAAAAGTAGCTTCCTCTCTTAAATCGCCGTAACCCGCTTTTAATTTTTCGTAAAATCCTATCGGGTGCTGGCTTTTATCTATGTCGTTATAAAACATCATTGAAACGGCAGCCAGGATTTTTTCATCACTTGGTTTGTCTTCTGCCGCCAGAAAAGTTTTACGTGATGCATCGGCCGCATCGGCTGCTTTCCTGATATCGGCAGTGGTAGTACCCTGTTTTACCATCGTGGCTTCCAGCCCCAATAAAGAAGAAGCATAAGCTGCAAGCGACGACCCGAGAATACCTTCAAGTAAATATTGGCGTTGCTTACTATACGGTGTCCATGCCCCATAATTTTTTTCGTAGTCACTCATAATATTGGCATACTCCGGTTTATTTGCAGCCCATTTAGAAAAATTATTTTCGAACTGTTGCTTTTGTTCAAAGGTTTTAAATTTTACTAACTGCTTTGTTTCGCCATCATAAAATTTCCAGTAGTTGGCAACACCTGCATAATTGCTTCCAAGTTTCAATTTTACTGCGGGGTCTTTTATCATTTGCTCATGCATATCTTTCAATCGCACGTCCCGCAGGGTTACAAGCGATGGGTTTTCTATATCGTTTTTTAATTTAATGCCATAGCTTGTTTCGTAGCGGTTTGTACCACCGGGATAACCATAGATCATTGCATAGTCGCCATCCTTAAGGCCCTTAATGCTTACCGGTAAAAAATATTTTGGCTTTAGGGGAACGTTGCCTGCACTGTATTCTACAGGTTTTCCGTCTTTGCCGGCATACACCCTGTAAATAGAAAAATCGCCTGTATGGCGTGGCCATTCCCAGTTATCCGTATCGCCACCAAACTTGCCTACGCTTTCTGGTGGGGCACCCACTAAGCGTATATCCCTATACGTTTTATATACGTACATGATGTATTGATTTCCTTTAAACATGCTGTAAACTCTGCCGGCTAGTTCATTATCTTTATCCAGCACTTTATCGGTGATTGTTTTATAAACATCTGCCGTTTTTTTTACCCTGTCTGCCCAGCTCAATCCTTTTAATCCCTCTTCTACTTCTTTGGTTACATCTACAATTCTGTCTAAAAACTGTACGGTAATATTAGTCTTGATTTCCTGGTCTTTATTGTAAGCATAAAATCCATCTTTGAGATAATTATGCTCTACACTGCTGGCTTTTGCAATAGCTTCGTAACCGCAATGGTGATTGGTAAAGATGAGCCCCTGGCTACTTACAATTTCGCCGGTGCAACCACCGCCAAAAATAAGGATGGCATCTTTTAAAGAAGCTTTATTTACAGAATACAATTGCTCTTTGGTAAGCTTGAGTCCTTTTTTTACCATATCATTATAAACCTGCTGGCCCAGCAGCATTGGCAACCACATTCCTTCATCGGCACGGGCTTTAAAGAGGCTTGCAATAAGTACAAGCGAGACAAATAATTTTTTCATATGTTAGCGTTTTTTGTGTGAACAAACTTACTTGATTTTTGCGTAGCCAGCACGTCAATTACTAATTTAGCAAATTATGTGTAATTCATTTGCAGTAAGGCTATAGTAAAATTTATACACTAAGTTTGAAATGTTCATATAATTTTTTTTGTCCTTTGGCAGTAATAATAATTGCCCTAGAATTTTTAGTCTTTCTTAGCCAATCAGATACAAACATTTTATCAAGCAATGCGGCTGCAAGCGAGCCGGCTATATGATGGCGTCTTTCGCTCCAGTCCAGGCATGGTCTTAAGAATGAGCGCTTTTGTTGTTCTAACTCATCAATATCAATGCTTAATCCCGAAAACCATTTTCTTCCTTTACTGCTGATCTCAAAATTATTTTTGTTCCTCGTGATTATTTTTTGCTGCAGCAAACTATCTGTAACTGCTACACCCACTTTGCCGGCCAGGTGATCGTAGCAGCTTCTGCATTGTTTTATTGCCGGGTTTTTTTCAATGACAGGGCTTTGTTTATAAGCAGCAGGAGGCAAAAGATTAGCCATGCCTTCAATAGCATAAGCAACGTCTTTCCTGGAAAATTTGTAATACTTATGCCTACCCTGGCTTTCCACACAAAGTAAACCTGCTTGTACAAGCTTGCCTAAATGCATGCTTATATTTTGTGGGGAAGTATCTGCGGTAATGGCTAGCTCTGTAGCAGTAAACGCCTTTCCATCCAATAAAGTCCACATGATAGTAGCACGGGTAGGGTCGCCAATCAGTGCGGCAATCTGTTTAAATTGATCTTCCATTGTATCTGCAATTACACTTAAGTATAGAATGAAGTATTTGTGTACAAAACTACTTTATTTTGTTAATAAGTTTTAAACATGAAGACAATATTGTTTCTACAGTCGGAGATAAAAGATCCTTATAAATTTTATGAAGAAATGCTTCATGAACACCCTGTTTACCGGGAAGAGGCAAACCGCCTTTGGGCAATCTATTCTTACGAATATTGTAAAGCTATCCTGAATAATCCGGCTGCTGATATACCTGCACTCAATCAGAATAATAAGGATGGCTTAAATGATTATGCTTTGCTGATAGCTGGCCAATTCGCAAGGCTTAGTAATGATGCTGATCATGAAATAGCCAGGGCAGTTGCGATGTTGTTATTTGAAAAAATGAAAATAATTTCAATTACGGAGAAAGTGAAAATGCTTCTCAAAAAAGAGGTTAAGAAAAATGAGACAGACTGGGTAAGTTCTATCTGCAGGAAACTTCCGGTGATAGTTGTTCTCAAAAGTTTTGATTTTTCTAAAGAAGATTGCGATTTTATTTCCGATAAAACAGAGCAGCTTACAAAGATCATGTTGCCCCATAAAACACCTGAACAGGTAGCAGAGATAAATGGATTTTCTAAAGAAATATATTATTGTGTCGAAAAGCATCTACTCAATACCGGCTTTTATAAATCCATAATTAATGAGCTTGCTAAAAAATATAAAATAATGGCTGAAAAAATAATGGTTTTTTGTATAAGCAACCTTATCGGATTATTTATTCAGAGTTATGACGCAGGTCGTGGAATGTTAAGCAATTCATTCCTGCAGATTTTAAAGGATGGAAAAAGCATTCATAATATTACCAGCAAAGAATATTTTAAAAAATCTGTAATAGAAACCCTGCGCTTTGACCCCCCTATACATAATACAAGAAGAATAGCGGTGGATAATATTATACTGAATAATGCCCTGATTAAAAAAGGCGATGCAATATTAATAGTGCTTGCGGCAGCAAACCGGGACCCACAGCAATTTACCCGGCCAGGTAATTTTAATATTGAGAGGGCCAACAATAATGAGCATCTGACATTTGGTTCGGGGAATCATGCGTGTGTAGCCAATCAATTTTCTATAATCCTGGCGGTAGAAACTTTGCGTTGTTTTTTTGAGCAATATAAAAAAGTAAGCCTGGTTGAAAAACAAATTTTATATGAGCCGCTCATTAATGCGAGGCTTCCGAAAAAAATATTAATCTCTTTTTCATAATTTAAAATATAAAAAATGATAGCAGTTATTTTTGAAGTTATTCCTGCCGATGAAAATCATAAACAGGAATACCTGGCAATTGCGGCAAACCTGAAATCTGAATTGGAAAAAATTAATGGCTTTATTTCTATCGAACGGTTTCAAAGCTTAATCAACCAGGAAAAGATTTTGTCCTTGTCTTTTTTTGAAAATGAAGAAAGTATAAAGCAATGGAGAAATTTAGAAACACACCGCACTGCCCAGGCAAAAGGCAGGGAGTATGTTTTTAAAGATTATCATTTAAGAATTGCAGAGGTAAATAGAGATTATGGAATGTTTGACAGAAAAGAAGCTCCTGCAGATAGTAAGTCATTTCATGATAAGCAGGCTGATTGAGTTTGTTATGCATGCAGTTATCAAAACATATTTTTGAGTATAAAAAAAGCCATAAAAGAATTTATCCATTATGGCTTTAATTTTTATTCGTTTGTAAAACTTAATGTTTTATGGTATCTGCCCTGCCGGTTTGTTTATCTTTTTTTCTGCCTAAAATATAGCCACCAGCTGCACCGATAATTCCGCCTATCACTGCCCCTTTACCATTTTTACCGATAACTGCGCCGGCAGCAGCACCACCTATACCACCAATAGTTGCGCCTTTAGCTGCATCACTCCAGCCTGTTTTCTTTTTTACTACGGGTACTGTTGTTGCTACCGTGTCTGCTCTTGTGCTGCCAGTAGTAGCAGTTGTAGAACTGGAACCGTTACCGGTAGAAGAAGTGGTTGTATTAGTTGTTGTATTAGTTGTTGTATTATTTGTAGCGCCTGGTGTATTACCAGCCGATGGATTATCTTTTATTATTGTCTTGGTTTTATATACAGTTATAGTTTTTTGTTTTTCAGGAGTGGGCGGAGTTACAATTACAGGGGGTGCAACAGGTATATTTCTGGTGATCATTCCTGTATCAGATCCTGCATTGTTAGGATAAATCTGTGTTGTATCCATTAACACAAAATCTTTTTTTACATCCAGATCTTTTTTAGGTTCCGTATTGCAGGCAGCTAAAATTATAATGCTTAATAAGGCTATAGGTAAAATCTTTTTCATAATTGTTTGTTTTAATTTATTTGCAAATGTAATAACAGGGTTTTACTGTTAGGCTACGTATAAGAAAAATAATGCCATACTACCTGCAATGCATTTATTAAAAGTGATAATTATGTTAATGCTTTGACATTAAAAAAGGAGAAGGCTTGAATGCCAACTCCCTATAGATCTTTTTATTCTTTAGCCCCTGCTAACAGATTGTAAAAGCTTTATTACAACATTTGTAATCCTACCCTATCAGCTCTGTATATTTTAAAAATTATCATCATCCGCACTGGGCCCATAACTCCCGGGTATGGCAATGTTCAACAGTCGTAAATAAACACCTAATTGTGCCCTGTGATGAATGATCTGGCTATAGGTCATTCGCAATACGTCAGCTTTTGAGGAAGTACTGTAAACCTGTTCTCCATTACGCAATGTCCATTCATCCATAAGCTGAGCTTCATTTGCCTCTTCTAGTCCCGCCTTTGCTTCTGCAACACTTGTTTCAAACAATACCATTAATGAAGCAGTTTCATTAATTTTTTTTGGCTCATACGGATTAGCTGCAAAGTCAAGTTCACTCGTATTTAACACCATCGTAACCCAGGTAGGCAGCTCGGCTATATGCGTAGCCAGGTTCCGGATTATCATACTTTTTTCATGTGGCTGCCAGTCATACTTATCATCCGGAATAATTGACAACATTTTACGGGTAGTAACTGCTTCCTGGTCCAGTTCTTTTAAAAACATTTTAATTGCGTCCATAATTTTTAATTTTAAGATTATGGTACAAAGAAAATGTCGGTCACTGACAACCCTATGGCAGCGTGTTTTATTTATTTAAAATTAATTAATAATTTACCGGCAGCAATTTCATGTAATCGTTTAAAAGAATATGATCTGTTTTTGAAAATGGTAGATCAGTATTTGTAATATTTACAATCCTGGAAACTTTAAAGTCACGGTAATCCTGTCGCTGGTGGCACCACGCTACCAGGTGCCAGCTAAATGCATAAAATACAAGCCCGATTGGTTCTACTTTCCTGTTGCTGCTTTCTTCGTTTTTATTTTTGTATTGCAGATCCAGAATATTTTTACTGCTGATGCTGCTTTGCAATAAGGCTAAATGGGCATAATCATTTGTAAGGCGTGATGGCAATTGCAGTTTGATATTATTGCCCAACAGCTCTAACTTCTCTTTTTGCGAATGCCGCAACACGGCTTTTACTTTATTAAGGGCATTAGTGTAATGGATAGAAATACTTTGATCGGTAAATCCCGGCACAAAAGATTCCATTAGCAATAATGCATTGGCTTCTTCTGAGTTAAATGCAACTGGTGGTAAAAAATACCCTTCTACAATAAAATACCCTTTGGGTTGTTCAAAACTCACAGGCACGCCCTGTTCGCATAGTGCTTTAATATCCCGGTATACGGTGCGGACGCTAATTTCAAATTTATCCGAAATCTTTTCGGCTGTCACAAATTTTTTTGATTGCAGCAAAGTAAGTATTCCAAAAAGTCTGTCTATCCTGTTCATCTAATTTCTTTTTAAAATTCACCGCTGGCACCACCTCCGCCAAAACCGCCGCCACCAAACTTAGTGTCGCCGGCGTCTATGCTTTGCCGGGCAAAAGTTTCTGCAAGTATCAGTGATTCTAAGTGCATTTTTTCTATACTATTTTCCATTCTCAACTCTTCAGAAGTAAAGCCAGATCTTGGTATTTGCAGGTAGCGGGTAAGTGCCCACGCAAATATTATTAATCCAATTCCTCCCAGGCTCATGGCGGTTTCCAGCGGTACAATAAAATGATAATAGCGGATGGTAAAAACCATGGCGGCTA
>JBDUCK010000199.1:0-6645 GCA_040003485.1 Ferruginibacter sp.
TGTCAAGAAAGTATATTATTTTAAGAAACTACAGAAAATAATATTGCCGCCTTTTTTTATGAAGCGTGGTGTGTTGTTTTTTTGCCATTATAGTTATCATCTCTTACCTTTGCGGCCTGAAAAAGGCGCCCAGCGTTGAAAATGTACAAGAGTGCGACGCAACAGTGCCGCACAATGGTTTTGGCCGGGTAAAAAAAATTAAAAATCCACATAGTTATGGTAGAAATTAAACCAGATGAAATTTCGGCAATATTGCGCCAGCAGTTGAGCAACTTTAATGCTACTGCTAATCTTGAAGAAGTAGGCACTGTACTACAGGTAGGTGATGGAATTGCCCGTGTTTATGGACTGAACAATGTGCGTTCGGGTGAATTGGTTGAATTTGATAATGGGGTAAGAGCCATTGCGCTCAACCTGGAAGAAGATAATGTGGGTGTGGTTTTGATGGGTGACAGTAGCGAAATTAAAGAAGGTGATAAAGTAAAACGTACCGGCCAGATAGCTTCTATAAAAGTAGGGGAAGGCATGTGCGGACGGGTAATTAATACCTTGGGCGAACCCATTGATGGCAAGGGGCCATTGGTAGGCGAATTATATGAAATGCCTTTGGAACGTAAAGCGCCAGGTGTAATTTTCAGGGAGCCTGTAAAAGAGCCTTTACAAACCGGTATTAAAGCAATTGATGCCATGATTCCGGTTGGACGTGGTCAGCGGGAACTGATAATAGGTGACCGCCAAACTGGCAAGTCTGCTATTGCAATTGATACTATCATAAATCAGAAAGAATTTTACGCCGCAGGCAAACCAGTGTATTGCATATATGTAGCAATCGGACAAAAAGCTTCCACAATTGCCGGTGTAATGAAAACGCTGGAAGAAAATGGGGCCATGGCTTACACTACTATCGTAGCTGCTTCTGCATCAGAACCTGCACCGCTTCAGTTTTATGCGCCTTTTGCCGGGGCAGCTATCGGGGAATTTTTTCGTGATACCGGCCGCCCTGCATTAATTATATATGATGATCTTTCAAAACAGGCAGTGGCTTACCGTGAAGTATCTTTATTGCTTCGCCGCCCGCCGGGCCGTGAAGCTTATCCAGGTGATGTGTTTTACCTGCATAGCCGTTTATTAGAAAGAGCTGCAAAGGTGGTTTCCAAAGATGAGATTGCCCGCCAGATGAATGATCTTCCTGAATCAATCAAACACCTGGTAAAAGGTGGAGGGTCATTAACTGCTTTGCCTATTATTGAAACCCAGGCTGGTGATGTATCGGCATATATTCCTACTAACGTTATTTCTATTACAGATGGCCAGATATTCCTGGAAGGTAACCTGTTCAATGCTGGTATCCGACCCGCAATCAACGTCGGTATTTCTGTGAGCCGTGTGGGTGGTAATGCGCAGATCAAGTCCATGAAAAAAGTAGCTGGCACGCTGAAATTGGATCAGGCACTTTACCGGGAATTGGAAGCCTTCTCTAAATTTGGAGGAGACCTGGATGCGGCTACTAAAAACGTAATTGATAAAGGCGCAAGAAATGTGGAAATTTTAAAGCAACCACAATACTCACCTTACACCGTAGAAAAACAAGTGGCTATTATATATCTTGGTACACAAGGGTTACTTAAAAATGTAGCCGTTAAAAAAGTAAAAGAATTTGAAGAACATTTTTTAATGGAAATGGAAAACAAATTACCAGAGGTAATGGCAGAATTTAAAAAAGGTAATTTACCTGAAGATGGATTAAAGAAAATGGTAGATGTAGCCAATGGATTAATACCTCAATACAAATAATTTAATAGATTAAAATATTAGCTCCTTCAAAATTTACTTTTGAAGGAGTTTTTTGTATTGATAATCACAAAGCTGATTTACCGGCGTCTTCACTTTGTTGTTTCATATTTTAAAAAGGGCCATTGCCACGATATAATTTTATTATTTAAAATATTTGCGATGGGAAATTATTGGCTAGGGTACTTATATAAAATATGTGCTATGTTAGTAAAAAAATGTAGTACCTGTTTGCAAAATTGGCAAGGAAATTGTATATTTATACTTGCTTACACACCTTACCTCCCCACATCCTCTGAACACCTAATCGTTCCATTTAGAAAAATCTTATTCAATCCAGTGAAAAGCCAGGCAATTGAACATTTATTTACGTAAATGCCCTTATCAATTACTATTTAATTAATCGATCTATAAAAGCCATTTTAATCGCCATGGAATTAATCTATAGGGTTATTCTATGGAGGGTTGTTCATCATATTGATAACCAAAAAGCATTATTATGGAAATTTTTTACAAGGCTTACAGCAAAATAGTTCAAGACAAAAAATACTATTTTGTAAAAAAAATTGCCCACTTTCCTGAATATAAACAACTCGATGATTTGTTATGGGGATATGGCATGCATACTAATTTTAATACAGCCTGCGACATTGCTGAGATAAATAGCGAGAAAGTAAGACTAAGACTTTATGCAGAAACTCAAGAAGTACCCACAGAAAAAGTAGCAATAACCGCCAAATTGATAAATATTTATACACCCGTAAAGCACCAGAAAAACTTTTTGCAATTTTTGTTACAGTCCCTCACCCATATCCAACACAAATTTATCGGCCTGCATTCAAAAACTGCTGGTTAATTAATTCTTTATAAGAAACACTTTAAGGTATTTATAAAGGATTTTTTTTGTTGTCCAGACGCCAATTAAAGATGGCAATCAAAAGTAGTTTATGAAGCCCATCAATATGTAGCGAAAAAAAATGTACTGGCTTATTCAGCCAGTACATTTTTTAAAATTCCACTTGTTGATTCCACCTGCTTGTGTACTACCCTTTCCCAAAATACAATTGTACAATGAATGTCTTTGTCAATTTTTTACACATGCATCAATGTATAAAAACTCACATTTTTATGCCAGTTACTCAATAGTTAAGTCATCGGGTATTTAAATTTCTTATTTCATTTTGTATTACGGATTGTAAAAATTATCTTTAAACCGGCTGAGAAAATTACATATCCATACCGTTTTTTTGGAAAGACTACTGCAACCTTAATTACCCTCCCTGACTTTTTTTATTACTAAACTATTTTTTAAATGGGCGTTTCATCTTTTGCCAAAGCGGCTATCCTTACCGTTATACTTGTTGTATGCTCCATAGCCAGTTGGGAATTATATTTAAGAAGTACAGGTATAAAACCTACTTATGATGATGGCGAAAGTTTATGGAGCGATAAGCGGGCCATGGTATATGAGCCTGCAGATAAAGCCACAGTTTTAATCGGCTCATCCAGGAACAAATACGACCTGGATATTGACACCTGGAAATCAATTACCGGAGATCATCCTATTCAACTTGGTATAGAAGGTAATTCACCACTCCCTGTGCTTGATGACCTGGCCAATGATAAAAATTTTAAAGGAAAACTTTTGATAGATGTTACAGAAATTTTATTGTTTAGTAGCTCTCCTCACAACACTTCCGAGCCCAAACAAAGAATAGCTTATTTTAAAAAAAGAACCCCGGCCCAGAAATTTAGTTTCCTGGTAAATCATGTATTAGAATCTCAATTTGTATTTCTTGATAAAGACTATTTTTCTTTAAATGCCCTCATAGGACACGTGCCTGTTGAAAAACGGCCAGGAGTTTTTGCTTTGCCCTGCGAAAGCCCAAGAGATTTTAGTAATGTTTCATTTGACCGGCAAAATATAATGACACCTAAATTTTTAACGGATACAACATTGCAAAACCAGGTGAAAGGATTATGGAATTACTACCGGAAAATAAGTACTGAGCCTCCTGCCAGCGGAAACAAACTGGATTCTATTTTAGCCACGGTCAAGAAAGATTGCGATATAATAAAAGGCCGTGGCGGAAAAATTCTGTTTGTACGCACCCCTTCCAGCGGGCCATTTTTAATGGGCGAAAAAATGGGATATCCAAGGGAGAAATATTGGGAAAGGCTGTTAACTGTTACTGGTTGCCCTGGTATTTATTTTGAAGACTATCCGGCGATTGCACATTTTCAATGCCCGGAATTTTCGCATCTGAGCCAGGCCGATGCCATAACATTTACCAAAAATTTAATTGAAATAGTACAGCAAAAAGGCTGGGTATTCCCTTATGCAAAAGCGCCGGGGAGCAACAACTAAATGGAGAATAAAAACTTAGCAAAAGCCGGTATATCGGTTTTAATATTAGTAACAACTTTTCTCATTTCCTGGGAAGCATATTGGCGTGGCAATAATTTTCCTGCCTCTTATAATGACGATGCAAGCTTCTGGAGTACAAAAAGAAGAGAAGTGTATAAACCTGCAGATGAAGCAACAATTTTTATAGGCTCATCCCGTATTAAATATGATCTTGATATTTCTACCTGGGAAAAACTGACCGGTGAGAAAGCCATACAGCTTGCTATGGTCGGCACTTCGCCACGGCCATTACTTGATGACCTGGCACAGGATAAAAAATTTAATGGCAAATTGATCATTGATGTTACTGAAGGATTATTTTTTGGCCGGAACAAAAAAAGAACTGAGAAATCTGCTGTAGAAGGCGTGGAATATTATAAAAAATGGACACCGGCACAAAAATTCAGTGCTACTGTCAATAATTTTTTAGAATCTGAATTTGTGTTTCTGGATAAAGATAAATTCGGATTAAATGAATTGATCAGCGAATTAGGAAACCCCAAACGCAAAGGTGTATTTGAAAGACCCCATTTTCCAAAAGGTTTTGGAAATACAAATAGTCAACGACAAAGTTATATGGCAGAAAGTTTTTTAAATGATACTTCGCAACAAAAGCGGCAGCAGCAAAACTGGATGATAACAGGTGGGGCATCGGATAAAACACCGGCAATTAAAGGGGATACCCTGGAAATAGTTTTCAGGCAGGTAAAAGCAGCAATTGACAATATAAGAGCAAGAGGCGGAAAAGTATTGTTTGTAAGAACGCCTTCAAGTGGTACCTACTGGCAAACTGAACAGCTTGTTTATCCCAGGGAAAAATATTGGGATGCTTTGCTGGCTTATACAAATACACCCGGCATTTATTTTAAAGATTATCCTGAAACCGCATCCCTTACCTGCCCGGAGTGGTCGCATCTAAAACCTGCAGATGCTATTTTATTCACCGAAAATTTTGTTCGTTTTGTTCAGCAAAAAGGCTGGACTTTTTTTCATAAACCTGCAATGGCAGTTAATACTATAAAACTTAAATAAATTATAATCATGGTTTTTAACTCCTACACCTTCATTGTTTTTTTTATTGTAATGCTTGTATTGCACAACCTGCCGCTGCCCTGGAAAGTAAAAAAGATAAATCTTTTGCTGGCCAGTTATATTTTTTATGCTGCCTGGAATCCGCCGTTTATTCTCTTGTTGTGGCTCGCAACTATTGTAGATTATTTTGTCGGCCGGGCATTGTATACACAACCTAATAAACATAAAAGGAAAATGCTGTTGGTACTAAGCCTTTGTGGCAACTTGGGCATGCTTTGTTTTTTTAAATATGGTGGTTTTTTACTGGAGAATTTTACACACCTGGTAAATGCTTTGGGTGTGAATTATCATCCTGCCAAGCCAAATATCATTTTACCTGCAGGTATTTCTTTTTATACGTTTACCACTTTATGTTATACAATTGATATGTATAAAAAAAGAAGCGAGCCTGTTAAATCTTTTCTTGATTTTGCTTTGTTTGTTACCTTCTTTCCTCACCTCGTTGCTGGCCCCATTGTGCGCCCGCCACAATTAGTGCCACAATTTGAAACACCCCGAAGGGCTAATCAAAAACAACTGATACAGGGTTTGTTATTAATATCTCTTGGATTGTTTATGAAAGTGGTACTGGCAGATAGTATGCTGGCAGAGCCCGCCAATACTGTATTTAATGCTAAAGATCCATTAAATAGTTTGGATGCCTGGATGGGAGTGCTGGCTTTTTCCGGCCAGATATTTTTTGACTTTGCAGGCTACTCTACCTGCGCAATTGGTGTGGCCGCCTGTTTAGGTTTTGTTCTGCCTGAGAATTTTTTATATCCGTATGCTGCTGTAGGTTTTTCTGATTTCTGGCGAAGATGGCATATTACTTTATCTGCCTGGTTACGTGATTATTTATACATTCCGTTGGGTGGAAACCGTAAAGGTAAATTCAGGACATACATAAACCTGATGATAACAATGTTACTGGGAGGATTGTGGCATGGAGCCAACTGGACCTTTGTAGTGTGGGGTGCTTTACATGGATTTTATTTGATGGTAGAAAAATTTATACAGGATTTTAAACCCCGTTTAAAACCTAAATTAGAAATAGCACAGCATGCAGAAGTAGCGATAAAAGGAGTTACAGCTCCCAGGTTTTTAAAAACAGTTCAGTCGTCTAATTTTCTTCTGGCCCTGTTCACTTTTTTCCTGGTAAATGTTACCTGGGTATTTTTCAGATCACCTGATTTTACATCGGCATGGAGAATGCTCATTTCGATGTTTTCCCACGTGCCTAACGGAGCTGTGCTTTTATCTACTTTAACTATTATAAAAGTTTCAGTTATTATTTTTGCTATGCTTGCGTTTCATTGGATGATGCGTAACACCCGTATTCTCACAGTGGCCAATAAAATGCCATGGTGGCTCTTAGG
>JBDUCK010000016.1:0-22075 GCA_040003485.1 Ferruginibacter sp.
AGCACATAAAAAACCTTCGCCGGAATTAATCGGCGAAGGCTGCACTTATTTCTTTGGGTTAGTAAATGTTACAGTGCAATTTGTTTTTCAGTCATCATTTTGCGAAGGTTTATCAGGCCATAACGCATTCTGCCAAGGGCAGTATTAATGCTGCATTTTGTTAGGGCAGAAATTTCTTTAAAACTCAGGTCTGCATAGTGGCGCATAATTATCACTTCCCTTTGGTCTTCAGGAAGAAGATCAATCATTTTTCTAACTTTTTCATGGCTTTGCTCTGCCATAATGCGTTGGTCTACACCGGCTTCAAAAAAGTTAATTACTTCAAAAATGTCACGGTCATCACTTGTTTTAATAGACGGGCTGCGTTTTACTTTTCTAAAATGATCTACACACAGGTTGTGTGCAATACGCATGGCCCATGGCAAAAATTTTCCTTCATCTGTATAACGGCCACCTCTCAAGGTGTCAATAATACGGATAAATACATCCTGGAAAATATCTTCTGCCAGGTACTTGTCTTTTACAAGTAAATAAATTGAGGTGAAAATTTTGTCCTTGTAACGAACGATCAAGGTTGCGAGGGCATCAGCATCTCCGTTCATGTAGAGATGCACCAGCTGTTGGTCGGTTAAATTGTTGAGGCATTTCATAACTTCTACAGTTTTGTTGGTTTGGACTTGGTTTAGGTAAATCCAATAAGAGAATAATACGTAGAAGTCTGATAGATAGGCTCATTACGGCTTTTCACTTTACTGGATATTGGACTGTGAAAGTAATGATAAAATTTATACGACCAAATGTTTTGCACCAAATTTTTAAAAATAGAGTACTAATACTAAAGTATAGTAAATGTACCTATAGTAGTTATACGTTTACCTTTTTTAAGAATATTTTCACATATAAAATAAGTAGAAAGGATGGTGTAATTTTACCCTAATGGATAGTATGATTAAAATTAAAAAAGCCGGGAAAAGCCCTCAATTAAAAGTTGCTGATAATGATATTTTTATAAAAGGAGCAAGGGTACATAATTTAAAAAATGTGACGGTTACCATACCACGAAACAAACTGGTGGTGGTAACCGGCGTATCAGGATCAGGAAAATCTTCTCTCACAATAGATACTTTATTTGCTGAAGGGCAACGACGTTATGCAGAAAGCCTTAGCGCTTATGCACGCCAGTTTATGCAGCGTATGAATAAGCCTGATGTAGATTATATAAAAGGGTTGTGCCCTGCAATTGCTATAGAACAAAAAGTTATTACCCGTACGCCCCGGAGTACAGTCGGTAGCATGACAGAAATTTATGATTACCTGCGCCTGCTCTTTGCAAGAGCCGGTAAAACTATTTCACCGGTTAGCGGCAGGCAGGTAAAAAAAGATGATGTGCCTGATGTTATTAAAGCCATACAGGACTGCAAAGAAGACGATAAAATATTAATACTTGCCGCTTTTAAAAGTCATGCAAACCGCGACGTAAAAGAAGAACTGAATATATTGCTGCAAAAGGGTTTTGCCCGATTATACATAAACGGGGAAATCATAAGGATAGAAGACCTGCTGGTAAAAGCTAAATTTAAAATTGAAAATGGTAAAGCTTTTATTTTAATTGACAGGCTTTTAAAAAAAGATTTTGACGAAGATGATCTACATCGTATTGCAGACTCGGTTGGGACTGCATTTTACGAGGGAGAAGGCGTGATGCATATTGAAATTAATGAAAAGAAAAATCTTTATTTCAGTAATAAATTTGAGCTGGATGGAATTCAATTTGAGGAACCTGTGCCAAATTTATTTTCTTTCAATAATCCGTATGGAGCCTGCCCCACCTGCGAAGGTTTTTCAATGATACTTGGCCTGGATGAAGACCTGATAATGCCAGACAAGCGGTTAAGTGTATACGAAGGCGCTGTAGCTCCATGGAAAGGAGAAAAATTAGGGGAATGGAAAGAAGCTTTTATCCGGGCGGCAAAGAAATTTGATTTTCCTGTGCACAAGCCCATTATGGATCTTACCTCAAATCAGCTTAACGATTTGTGGAAAGGCAATAAACATGTAAATGGTATTGATGATTTTTTTAAAGAGGTAGAACAGAATTTATACAAAGTACAATATAGGGTATTGCTAAGCAGGTATAGGGGCAGAACGCTTTGTACGGAATGCCACGGCTACCGTTTAAGAAAAGAAGCGCTCTATGTAAAAGTAGGAGAGAGGCATATTGGCGAATTGTGTGAAATGCCGGTAAGAGATCTGCAGCAATGGTTTAATCATTTAAAATTGAGCAAATATGATGAGCAGGTAGCCAAACGAATTTTGATAGAAATTCATTACCGCTTAAAAACGTTGATTGATGTGGGCCTTGGTTATCTAACGCTAAGCCGCCTGGCAAATTCGTTAAGTGGCGGTGAAAGCCAGCGCATACAGCTTACCAGGAGCCTGGGCAGCAACCTTACCAACTCGTTGTACATTTTAGATGAACCTTCTATCGGGCTTCACAGCCGTGATACACAGAAGCTGATAAAAGTTTTAAAAGAATTAAGAGATTTGGGAAATACAGTGGTGGTAGTAGAACACGATGAGATGATGATGAGAGAAGCCGATCATATAATTGACATGGGGCCACTTGCAAGTCATCTTGGCGGCGAAGTTGTAGCGGCCGGAAATTATGATGAAATTATTGCTGATGGAGACAGCCTTACGGGCAAATATTTATCAGGCAAGCTTTCCATAGATCCTCCAAAAAATGTACGCAAATGGACCCGGTCAATTACAATAGAAGGCGCCAGGCAAAATAATTTAAAAGACATCAGTATACAATTTCCCTTAAATATTTTATGTGCTGTAAGTGGCGTAAGCGGAAGTGGCAAAACCACTTTGGTTAAACAAATTTTATACCCTGCCTTGCAAAAACTAAAAGGTGAGGGCGTAGAGAAGCCTGGCCTGTTTCGTGCCTTAAAAGGGGATGCAGATTATATAAGCCAGGTAGAAATGGTAGATCAAAATCCTATTGGGAAATCAAGCCGCAGCAACCCGGTGACTTATATAAAAGCTTATGATGAAATAAGAGATCTTTTTGCCAAACAGCCGCTTAGCAAAATGCGTGGCTTTATGCCAAAGCATTTCTCTTTTAATGTAGATGGCGGCCGGTGCGATGCCTGTAAAGGCGAAGGCGAGCAACTGGTAGAAATGCAGTTTCTGGCTGATGTACACCTGGTATGCGATGTGTGCGGCGGAAAAAGATTTAAGGAAGAAGTATTGGATGTAAAATATAATGATAAAAATATCTACGATGTGCTGGAGATGAGTGTAGATGAAGCCATTGATTTCTTCTCCTCCCCCGCCGGTGGCGGAAAGGAGGGGGCTAAAGAAGGCACAGATGTAGCAAAAAAAATACAGCCTTTAAGTGATGTCGGGTTAGGTTATGTAAAACTTGGGCAATCATCCAATACATTAAGTGGTGGTGAAGCACAACGGGTAAAACTGGCTTCTTTCCTGGGTAAAGGAAAGGCACAGGGGCATATCCTTTTTATTTTTGATGAACCTACTACGGGCCTGCATTTTCATGACATAAAAAAATTACTGGCGTCCTTTAATGCATTGGTAGAGCAAGGGCATTCTATTCTGGTAATAGAGCACAATACGGATGTTATAAAAAGTGCAGATTGGGTTATCGACCTTGGTCCGGGGGCCGGCGATGAAGGCGGCAACCTGGTGTTTGCAGGCAAACCACTTGATTTAAAAAAAAGTAAAGAGAGTTTTACCGGTAAGTTTTTATAATTATTACCGCTAAAGTGTAGAGACGAAAAAAAAGTAGTGAATACTAAAATTAATTTAGGTTTCTTTTTATGATATCATAGGCTCAATAAAAATTCTTTTAAAGCTTCTACATTATTTTCCATCAACACAGCTTTTTTTTCTAATTTAAGTTGATGCTCAATTGCTGCCGGTATTTTTATTTCAGCATTAATGTTTGGTTCTACTACATCAAAAAATTTAACCGGGTGGGCTGTTTCTATAACCATACCTTTTTCAGTGGGATATAATTGCAGGTATTGTTCCAAAGCATTGTACCCAACAGCCCCATGAGGATCCAGGAGATAATTATTTTCACGGTAAACTTTTTCCAACGTTTCTTTTGTTTGCGCATCTGAAATACTGTATGCAGATAATGTATTTTTCAGGGCAGTTGTTTCATTATTAAATATTTCCAGTATCCGTACAAAATTGCTGGGATTACCCACATCCATTGCATTAGAGATGGTGGCTATTGCTTTTTTAGGAGCGTAATTATTTGTCTGTAAAAATTCCGGCACCACATTATTGGCATTACAGGCTGCAATAAAATGTTTTACAGGTAAGCCGGAAGCCCCTGCCAGCAGGCCTGCACAGATGTTTCCGAAATTTCCACTGGGCACTGAAATAACAGGCGGTTCGTTTTTATCCTGCCATTGTTTGTATGCAAAAAAATAATAGAACTGTTGGGGTAACCATCTTGCTACATTGATGGAATTAGCAGAGGTGAGAAAAATATGCGGGAATTGATCAGCATTAGAAAAAATTTCTTTTACCATCTGCTGGCAATCATCAAAAGTTCCTTTTACTTCCAGGGCGTGAATATTTTTACCAAGCGTAGTCAATTGTTTTTCCTGCACCGTACTTACTTTTCCCGATGGATATAAGATAATAACTTCTACATTGGGTACATCATAGAACCCATTGGCAACCGCACCTCCGGTATCACCGGAGGTAGCTACCAATACCGTAACTTTTCTGGATTGATCTTTTACAAAATAACCCAGGCACCGGCTCATAAATCTTGCACCAATATCTTTAAAAGCGAGGGTAGGACCATGAAACAATTCCAATGAAAAAATATTTTCTGTTATAGGCACAAGCGGAATGGAGAAATTTACCGTTTCTTCCACAATTTTTTTTAATACCGCTTCTGGAATGGTATCAGCAACAAAAGGTTTTATTACTTCGTAAGCGATGGCTTCATTAGAATACTGCTCTATATTTTTTATCAACCCGTTTTTTAGAACAGGTATTTTTTCGGGGAAATATAAACCCTTGTCGGGCGCCTGTCCATTAATAGTAGCTTTTTTAAAGTTTACAATTGGAGATATTTTATTGGTGCTGAAATATTGCATAGTATTTTCTAAAAATTATGAGAGAATTTTTACGCCCTGTTGATTAATGGTGGTAACGTAGGTGTGATGATCAAGCCCTATACGCTTATAAATATTTTTCATTTCTTTTTCCACCGCATTAGCTGTTACTTCATTTCTGCTCAACATAAAAACAGAAGGGCCTGAACCGGAAATGCCACCGCCCAAAGCGCCTGCTGCTGTACTTTGTTTTTTTACTTCATCAAAACCCGGTATCAGTATACTTCTTACGGGCTCTATAATCACATCTTCCAGGCTACGGCCAATAAGTTCATAATCGTTTTTCATAAAGCCTGCTACCAATCCGCCAATATTACCCCATTGCTTAATAGCATCTTTCAGTAACACTTCTTTTCTTAAAATTTGTCTTGCATCCGAGGTACGTACTTCTATTTGCGGATGCACAACGGTTACCCATAACGCTGGCGATGGAATGCTGACAATATCAAGCGGAAAAATGCTTCTTATCAAAGTGATGCCGCCGTAAATACAGGGCGCTACATTATCTGCATGTTTTACTCCAGATGCTACTTTTTCTCCACTCATGGCAAACCGCACCAGGTCTTCTTTAGAAAAAATATTCCCCAGCAAATGATTGGCAGCTACTACAGCACCTGCTGCACTTGCCGCACTGGAGCCGATACCACTCCCTGGCTTTATATTTTTTTTTATCAAGACTTCAAAACCTATATCACTATTCAGCTCATTTAAAATATCTATCAGTGGTGCTCCTGCAGTATTTTGCATTGGATCTGTAGGCAAGTTGTATCCATCTGCACTTTTAATAATTATTTTTTTTTCGTTGATGAGTGTCACATGCATTTCATCGCATGGCGCATCCAGGCAAAGCCCAAGTACATCAAAGCCGCATACAAGATTGGCAACAGTGCCTGGTGCGGATACTTTTACGATGCTGTTCTCTTTAAAAACTATTTTATCAGCCATGGTAATATTTATGCTTTTGAGGTTCTGATGATATCTGCAAATACCCCCGAGGCTGTCAACTCTGCGCCTGCACCTGCCCCTTTAATTACCAGCGGCTGGTCTTTATACCGGTCGGTGTAAAATAATATAATATTGTCTTTGCCGTAAAGATGGTAAAAGTCATGTTGCGGATCAATATGCTGCAGGCCAACAGCAGCTTTACCATTTTTATAACTGGCCACAAATTTCAGTTTGCATTCTGCTGCTGCGGCCTCATTGTATAGCTTCTTAAAATGAGATTCATGTTCTTCCATCGAATTGTAAAAATCCTCTACTGTTCCCTGCATGCAGGCTTCCGGCATAAAAGAATTGTTGCTGATATCTTCCATTTCCATCGTTTGTCCCGATTCTCTTGCAAGGATCATGATCTTACGCATTACATCTTTACCGCTAAGGTCCAGGCGTGGATCGGGTTCAGTATAACCTTCATCCTGTGCCTGCTTTACTACCGAGGCAAAACTTTTTTTACCATCGTAATTATTAAATACAAAATTTAAAGTACCGCTGAGTACCGCCTCCATACTATAGATGTTATCACCACTTCGCAATAGGTCATTCAGGGTGCCGATAATAGGCAGGCTGGCTCCCACATTAGTTTCAAACAAAAATTTTGTATTGTATTCCCTCGCAAGATCTTTAAGTTTTTGATAATAAGAATAATCTGATGAGCATGCAACTTTATTACATGCAACTACGGCAATGCTTTTTTGAAGCAGGCTGTCATAAACTGTAGCCACGTTTTCACTAGCCGTAACATCTACAAATATGGTATTACGAAGATTTTTTTGTTGAATGATTTTAATGAAATCCTGTATGGCTGCAAGTTTGCCGGAGGCTAATAAATTTTCCCAGTTATCAAGGTTGATGCCTTCCTCATCTACCCAGTTTTTCTTGCTGTTTGCAATGCCGGCTATTTTTATTTTTAACCGCATGGTTTGTAATAAATATTGCTGCTGTTGTTTTATCTGTGCCAGTAATTTAGAACCGACATTGCCTACACCGGCGATAAATATATTTACTTCTTTTATCACGGTTTCAAAAAAAGCTTCATGAATTACATTGATGGCTTTTTTTACATCAGCACTGCTGATAACGGTAGTAATATTTCTTTCAGAAGAACCTTGGGATATGGCACGGACATTTATACCGTTTTTGCCGAGTGCACTAAATAATCTTCCGCTAACACCGGTATGGTTTTTCATCCGGTCGCCGACGAGGGCCACCACAGATAAATGATCTTCCACTATTAAGGGCTCTACTTTTTTTCCTTCAATTTCATAAGCAAAAGCTTCATCAATACTTTTTTTTGCAGCTACTGCATTTCCCGCTTCAATACCCACACAAATAGAATGTTCCGAAGAACTCTGGGTAATAAGAATGACATTTATTTTTTTTGATGCAAGTGCCTCAAACAGTCTTTTTGAGAAGCCGGGAATACCCACCATGCCACTTCCTTCCAGGCTGATGAGCACAATATTATTGATGCTGGAGATGCCGGTGACACTGCTGCTGTTTTCGGTAATATATTTCTGTATTACCGTTCCGTTATCACCAGGGGCAAAAGTATTTTTTATCCACACCGGAATACCTTTACTCATTACTGGCTGAATAGTAGGCGGGTAAATTACCTTGGCACCAAAATGAGAAAGCTCCATAGCTTCTTGGTAGGTTATCTGCGGAATTATTTTTGCATTTGTTACCAACCTCGGATCTGCAGTCATCATACCGGAAACGTCAGTCCATATTTCCAGTACAGAAGCGATTACTGCGGCAGCAAAAATAGCTGCAGAATAATCGGAGCCACCACGGCCAAGCGTAGTGTGAATGCCTTCTGCATTGGCTGCAATAAAGCCCGGCACCACGTATAGTTTTGCGGTATGGCTGCTTATATACTTGCTGATATTTTTATTGGTAAGGGCAAAATCAACCAGTGCATTGCCAAAATCGGCATTGGTTACAATTAACCTGCCTGCATCGGCCCACTCTGTTTCAATATGCTGCGATTGAAAACCCGCCATAATTATTTTTGAAGATAGCAATTCACCATAACTAAGCACCCTGTCTTTTGTGCGTTCTGATAATTCTTTTAATACAAAAATGCCGTTGCAGATATCTTCTATTTGGTTACACTGCGTTTTTACAAAACTTAAAATGCCGCTTTGGTTATTGATAGGTATTAACTCCCTCACTGTCTGGATATGCCTTTGTTCTATTTCGGCAAGTTGGTTTCTATAACCTTCATTACCATCGGCTGCCAATTGACAACATTGCAATACCAGGTCTGTAATACCGCCCAGGGCCGAAACCACCACGATGCTGCTATCTACTGCAATTTTTTGTTTTACAATGGCTATAACCTTTTTTATGTTGGCTGCATTGGCAACAGAGCTGCCACCGAATTTAAGTACCTGCATTATGTTGTATTAATTGTAAACGAAATTTATGATGGAAATATAAATAAAAAACTGTTGAAGAAAAAGCCGCAGCCCGATGGATAATATGGAAATATGTAACCCTTAACGGGTTGTAATAATTGTTGTAGTAGTAGAGAATGCTACAGAAAAACAGTTGGCGGTATGTATGTTTAAATAAAACATCCCAGCGAATATAGGATAATAATCTGCAACGGAATAAGTTTTAAAATTTTTCTAAAGAAGACAAAAAAAAGAGGCTGACAGGTTTCTGAGAGCCTCTTATTAAATGTTTTTTTTAAAATTATCTAAGCCTGTTACTTTCTTTAATTATTTTATTATCTCTTCTTATACCTGCAATTGCCAGTACTAAGAAAATTAATACAGCAGGTTGAAACACTGCCCACAAAGCATAAGTATTATAAGTAGAGGTAAGAAAAATTGTTTTAGTATAATGATAATACATATAAATCAGAACCAATTGCAACACAACAGCAGCAATACAAAGTTTTAACTGCATCGGCCTGTTTTTATACATTCCTATTGCGATTACTGCAAGCAAACCTGTGCAGACAGTTAGCAACATAAAAAGGATATTTTCTGTGCCTCTTAAAACATACTGCTGTTCACCAGAGACGTTTATACCGCTATAAAAAGGAAATTTTAAACCGGCAAATACACAGGCGGCGGCCAGCAATAACCAGATCGTTTGTATTCTCTGTAACATAAAATAATTTTTTATTGTTAGGTGCAAAGATTGTTTAGTGTAAAATATTTTAATTTCTGCGAAGCACTTACGCTTAAGTAAAAGCTGAATAAAGATTTGCCCTGCAAGTGTGCGACGCCCGTCCGAACAAATTCATCCGGGCGGGCAAGAATAATACTATGAAAAACAAATGCCGGTAACAAAAAAATCCTTACACGTTTCCATAAAAATTATTCGTATAATGGAAACTGTTTCATGTAAGCTTTTACATCATGTGCAATTGTTGCCAGCACCGCTTCATCGTCAGCATTCATTAAAGCTCTATCAATAAAATCAACAACGGCTTGCATATCATTTTCCTTCATACCCCTGGTGGTAATGGCGGGTACACCCACCCGTATGCCACTGGTTACAAAAGCACTTTTATCATCGTAGGGTACCATGTTTTTATTTACGGTGATATCTGCCTTGCCTAAAACCTGCTCTGCTTTTTTTCCGCTGATGTTTTTATTTCTTAGGTCTATCAGCAATAAATGATTGTCTGTGCCGCCGCTTATTATGTGGTAATCTTTTTGGTTAAAGGCTTTAGCCATGGCCTGCGCATTGGCAATAATCTGTTTGGCATACACCGTAAATTCGTCGGTTAATATTTCTCCAAAGGCTATTGCTTTGGCGGCTATCACATGCTCCAACGGGCCACCCTGTGTGCCGGGAAAAACAGCCATGTCCAGCAGGTTGCTCATCATGCGTGTATTGCCCTTCATATCTTTTAGTCCGAAGGGATTTTCAAAATCAGTTTTCATTAAAATAATACCGCCCCTTGGGCCACGCAATGTTTTGTGGGTAGTACTGGTTACAAAATGGCAATGCTCAAAAGGAGAACTTAATAAGCCTTTGGCAATAAGGCCTGCGGGGTGCGCCATATCGCACATTACAAATGCATTTACCTCGTCGGCCACTTTTCTTATCCTGGCATAATCAATATCACGGCTGTAGGCGCTGGCGCCGCAGATAATGAGTTTTGGTTTTTCAGCACGGGCTTTTTCTTCCAGCATTTCATAATCAATAAGGCCGGTATCTTTTTTTACGGTATAAAATGAAGGCTTATATAATTTGCCCGAAAAATTTACAGGGGAGCCATGGGTCAGATGTCCGCCCATGCTCAGATCAAGGCCCAGGATTTTATCGCCGGGCTGTAATATGGCCAGCATTAATGCCGCATTAGCCTGGGCGCCACTGTGAGGTTGTACATTGGCATATTCACAATTAAAAATTTGTTTTATACGATCTATTGCCAGTTGTTCTACCTGGTCCACAATTTCGCAGCCACCATAATAGCGCCTGCCCGGATAACCCTCTGCATATTTATTGGTAAGCGACGTACCCATAGCCTCCATTACCTGCAGGCTGGTAAAATTTTCGCTTGCTATCAATTCTATTCCGTGGCGTTGCCGTTCCAGTTCTTTATCTATCAGGTCAAAAATCACTGTATCTCTTTGCATAGCATATTTTTTAAAACGCAAATATAAGCCGCTGCCGCTATAATAGGAATTTGTGGGGTAGCTAAAAAAAGCAAAGTGTTGAAATTTCTGCAATCCCCATTTATATAAAAAGTCTTACTTTCACTATCCCTAAAACACGGTTACAAATTTCTAAATAAAATACTCCGGTTAGGGACGGAAAAGCAGATTAATGAAGGCCATAATACCAGTTGCAGGCGCAGGTACCAAGCTTCGTCCGCACACATACACACAACCAAAAGCGTTGATCCCTTTAGCTGGAAAGACTATCCTTAGCATTATTATAGATCAGCTTCGGGATGCAGGCATTACTGATTTCATTTTCATTATTGGATACCTGGGAGAAAAAATACAGGATTATGTAACTGCTAATTACCCGGAGCTTAATTGCACTTTTGTAACACAGAGCGAAAGACATGGCACCGGGCATGCTATTGACTTAACAAAGGAACTTGTAGGCAATGATGAAGTACTGATTATACTGGGCGATACCATTGCAGAATACAATGTACAGGAGATGTTGCTGTCCCCTTACTCTATGTTGGGTGTAAAAAAAGTAGATGACCCCAGAAATTTTGGGGTAGCAGAAATAGCAGAAGATGGTTTTTTTATAAGCCGGGTGGTAGAAAAACCCTCTATTCCCAAGAGCAATATGGCCCTGGTGGGCGTGTATAAAATAAAAGAGACTGATTTTTTATTTTCGTGCCTGCATAAAATACAGGAAACCAAACTACGCAGTTACGATGAGTTTAACCTGACAGATGCCCTGGAATGCATGATACAACAGGGAGCAAAATTTCAGGCATTTAAAGTACACAACTGGTTTGACTGCGGTAAAAAAGAATCTCTTCTGGAATCAAATGCCATCCTGCTTAAAAAATTCGGCGGCAATACCGAAAATGCCTACGATTTTAAAAACAGCATTATTATTCCGCCGGTTAGCATTGGCCAGGGATGCATTATACAAAACTCTGTAATAGGCCCCAATGTTGCCATTGGCGATCATACAATCGTAAACCATGCCATAGTAAAAGATTCTATTATTGGCGCTTATTCCAATCTATTTGAAATTGTATTAGATAATTCTCTTATTGGCAGCGATGCAGAAGTAAAAGGGGTAAGCAGAAATTTAAATATCGGGGATAATACAGCTATCGATTTAGGTGGCGGTGCAAAATAGCCGACAGACGTTAGTTAAAAGATTTTAGAAGCCCAACAAATTTTATAAATCAACCTTGGTCCCGCTGTCCGCTATACCTCCGCTTCGCTGCGGTGCCGCTTCCATCGGGGCTAAAATTTCAGCCACATATTTTTAAGCGGCATTTATACCGGAAGTTTTTTAAAAAATCAGTATCATTAAACCAGGCCCTGATATCTGCGGCTAAAATAAACCGGCGAATACAAACATTATTTTAAACAGCTACTTAGTATTTCTTTTGTTTAATTTGTATTACCATCATGCAAGTATCTTTCAACAGCGTTACCCAATTATTTAAAATAGAAAAGCCAATCATACAGGCCGGCATGATATGGGCCAGCGGATGGAAACTTGCCAGCGCTGTAAGTAATGCTGGCGGCCTGGGTATCATCGGCAGTGGCAGTATGTATCCTGACGTATTGAAACATCATATACAAAAATGTAAAGCAGCTACTAACAAACCTTTTGGTGTAAATATCCCATTGCTTTATGCCGATATAGATAAACACCTTAAAACTATTATTGATGAACAGGTGCCGATTGTTTTTACCAGTGCAGGCAATCCAAAAACATTTACTTCTTTATTAAAACAGTACAATATTACGGTAGTGCATGTAGTAAGCAGCAGCAAGTTTGCGTTAAAAGCGCAGGATGCAGGGTGCGATGCAGTTGTAGCCGAAGGCTTTGAAGCAGGCGGGCATAACGGCAGGGAAGAAACGACAAGTTTTGTATTGATACCCGCAGTTTGCGATGCTGTAAAAATTCCGGTAATTGCTGCCGGGGGGATAGCTACCGGTAGGCAAATGCTGGCGGCCATGGTCCTAGGCGCTTCCGCAGTGCAGGTGGGTAGCCGTTTTGTTGCCAGTTGCGAAGCCAGCAGTCATATTAATTTTAAAAATGCTGTTATAAAAGCCGGCGAAGGTGATACCGTCCTCACGTTAAAACAATTAACTCCCGTAAGATTAATAAAGAATAAATTTTATGAACAGGTGCAACAGGCAGAATTAAATTGTACTCCGGCAAATGAATTAGCTCTTTTACTAGGCAGGGCCAGGGCAAAAAAAGGAATGCATGAAGGCGATATGGAAGAAGGCGAGTTGGAAATAGGCCAGGTTAGCAGCCTTATCAAAGAAATAAAACCAGCCGCAGAAATTGTGGATGAAATCTGGAATGAATACAACCGGCTGCTGCGGCTTCCACACGAATAAAACACTATATTTGCGCAATCCAAAAAAATTGTAAATCAACCTTATACAAATGCGAAGAGCCACACCGAGATTCATATTTAAGTATTTTGCTTTTACTTTTCTTTTATTTTTTGGATTTTCCGCTTATTGTCAGCCACCGGTGCAAACAATTCCAACTGAGATCAACCCAACCCAGGTAGATCCAAAAACTTTATCCCAACCCCAGTTATCTTCACTTTTAAATGATAAGAATAACGAGACCGGCAAGGATAAAAATGCAGGCCTGAAAAATAGTAGGGTAGAAAAAGACAGTGTGATTAAAGATGATATAAAACGTAATTCTTACAGCCCGGATCAAACATACGGCGAAAATATTTTTTCTAACTCTTCAGTCACCGATCTATCAGAACTTTCTACCCCGCCCTTAGACTATCCTATAGGTGTGGGAGACCATATTATCGTGGCCATGTGGGGAGCGGCAGAATACCAGAACAGCTATGTAGTGGCCAGGGATGGAGCTATTTTTCCGCAAGGCTTAGGTAAAATAAATGTGGTAGGCCTCACTTTTGACAATGTAAGGGCTATAGTGTATTCACGATTTAAAAGTGTGGTTCCGCCGGGTACAAATATTTCTATCACCATTGGCGAGCCCCGGTCTATTAATGTAAATGTAGTGGGAGAGGTACAAAACGGCGGCCCTGTTACTGTATCGGCTTTTAGTAATGCCTTTAATGTAATAGCACGTGCAGGCGGGGTTACAGAGTTTGGAAATCTTAGAAATATACAGATAAAAAGAAGCGGCCGGGTAATAGATGAAATTGATGTATACGAATATCTCACCTCCGGTGATTTTGGCAAACATATTTACCTCCAGAATAATGATTTTGTAATTGTAGGGTTTGTAGAAAAAAAAGTGCTGGCTACCGGCCAGTTTAAAAGGCCTATGTACTACCAGTTAAAAAAAGAAGAAGGTGTAAAATCCCTTTTAAAATACACGGGTGGTTTAAGCTCTGATGCCCTTGCTTCCGGCCTTAAAGTAATAAGGACTGAAAATGAACGCCAGGTGCAGAAGGATGTAAATGCAAATGCAATTATGAGAATTTCCGGCCAGGATTTTATGCTTAATGATGGCGATATTGTAAAAGTAAATTTAATAAAAGCGGGCATTTCCAACAAAGTAGAAGTAAGGGGAGAAATTACCTATCCTGATTTTTATGAGATACGCCCGGGAGACAGATTGTTTGATATAATAAACCGGGCCGGGGGCGTTACCCGTAATACCTATTTACCCCGGGCTTATATTTTTCGTGGGGCAGGGGATTCTACTAATTTGCAATCAGACAGGCTGGAAGTTGATTTATCAGGAGTTAATACCAATGAAATTGCAAGTGCCAGTAATGTGTTACTTCAACCAAATGATATAGTACAACTTTTTGCACAAAGCGAATTTGGAGATCCTCAGTTTGTAGAAATATTTGGAGAAGTTCGCAAAGAAGGAAAAGTGCGTAAATATGGAGGAATGACACTTCAGGATCTTTTGTATTTATCCGGTGGTATAAAACAGTCTGCTGAATATGGAAGGCTCGAGATATCAAGTATTGTAGATGTAGATTCTGCAAAAAGAGGATTAAAGCCTACAAGGACAATTGTAAAATCATATGCAATTCCCTCAGATCTTCAACTTGATTCTGCTTCTGCAACGGTACGGTTAAAACCCTTTGACCAGATTTTTGTTAGAAAAAATCCAACGTTTGAGCTACAGCAGAATATTGACCTGGAAGGGTTGGTAAAATATCCAGGCCTTTATCCAAGGCTGAATAAATTTGAAAGATTATCATCATATATAAGCAGGGCAGGTGGGTTAAAGGATAATGCCAACCTCAGTGGTGCAGTGCTGTTTAGAAATAAAACGGAGTCTTATACCAATAAAAATACGCTGCTAAAAAAGCCTGGCATGGATTCTACAACTACTACTAATAATAATACTGCTAATAATAATACTAGTATTGCAATAGGTAGGATAAGACCAGATAGTATAAATAAAATATTAACTGCAGCCGTAAATGAACCCGTGAGTATTGATCTGTACAAAGCGCTAAAATATCCCAATTCAAAAAACGATATTGTGCTGCAGGAATTTGATGTGATTTTTGTGCCGGAAATAAATCCATTTGTAAGCATAAAAGGAAGCGTACAATCTCCATTAAAAATTGCTTTTGATAAAGAACATACTAATCTACTTTACTACATCGATAAGGCCGGTGGATATGGAATAAAACCATGGCGTAAAAGAATTTTTGTTACCTACGCAAATGGCAGGAGCCGCAGAACTAAAAACTTTTTCTTCTTCCATTTTTATCCTAAGGTTCAGGAAGGTTCTGTAGTAACGGTGCCGGCAAAACCACCGGGGCAGGAAATTGCTGACTTTGGTAAATCTATATTGGTAGCAGCTATACCAGTTATTTTAACCGGCCTCATTTTTAAATACATTAAATAATTTATTGCCTGTGACAACGATTGAACTTACCAGGAAAATTTTTACCAGATTAGGCAAAGTAAAATTGCTGATAGTAGTATTAGGATTACTAGTGGGTGCATTATTATTTATTTATGCAAAAAACAAGCCTGTCACTTATACTTCCCGGGCGTCAGTATTTCCGCTTACTGCATCAAATGATAATTCAGGTGCAAGCAGTTTATTAAGTTCATTAACAGGTTTAAGTGATGCACCTAAAAGCTTTAGCCAGGAGGCATCTATAAATATTGTAGAGCTTGCAACAAGCCGCAATACCCGGGATGCAGTGGCTATGGAAAGATTACCTCAAATGGGCAATAAGCGGATAGCGACGTTATTAATAGAAAGCGCAAATAAATACAAACCTCCGTTTACCAAGGATATTAAATTGCCTCTTAATGATACCCTGTTGGAAGCTGTTGGTGGTACCATGCTTAAAGCTGCTATCACTGCAAAAATTAATAAGAACGGAATATTAGAACTTACTTTCAGCAACTCCGAATATAATTTGATTACTCCGGTAAGCAATGTTCTTATAGATAAAATATCGCAGTTTTATAAAGATTTAAAAGTAAAAAAAGCAAGGTTCGATTATAATTTTACCGTAAATAAAATGGACTCTTTACAGGATGTATTGAATACTTACGATAGGCGTGCAATTCATATGGCAAATACCACTTTATTTACGCCTACTGAAAAAATAGAATACACTATCCCCAAAGAAAATTTAATAAGCGATAAAGAAAGAGTATTGAGCCAGCGTAATGGTGCTGCAAACAACCGGGAAGAGGCTTTATGGCGTTTACAGAAAGTAACACCTATAATAGAAACGCTGGATAAACCTGATCCGCCGTTTGATCAAAATTCTTCATCACCTGTTTTATATTCTTTTATAGGATTTTTGGCAGGATGTATTTTGGGAGCATTATTATTTGTGGCCGATATTTTATATAAATATATTAATGCAGAAATTAATGATGCTATTTTTGGTGATAAAGAAGTGGTAACAAAAACTATTACCGCTACTGCCGAAACAAGTACCACACTATAATTTCTTAAAAGCCCATTTCATCATTTCTTTCCAGCTTGGTTTTTTGCCATACATTAAAATTCCCGTCCGATAAATTTTGCCGGTTATCCAGGTAAAGAATAAGAAACATCCTATAAGTAATACAACCGATAATGCAAGCTGCCATACGGGTATATCATAAGTAATCCGGCCCATCATTACAATAGGAGAAGTAAGCGGAAATAAACTCCCGAAAACGGCCAGGCTGCTGTTGGGTTCATTTACCGCCTTGGTCATAATTACAAACCCTAAAATGATAGGCATCAGTATCGGGAACATTAATTGTTGTGCTTCCTGCTGATCTTCACTAACAACACTACCCACCGCAGCAAAGAGGGAAGCATACGTAAGATACCCGGCCAGGAAATAAAATAAAAAAGAGACGCCAATTTTCAATAACGGTAAGGAGGAAAAGCCTTGGGCAATGTTGGCCGCCATCGCCGCTTTGCCACCAGCTTCTGCACTGCTGTTTAACTGCTGCAGCATATCAGGAAAAATTAATGGCAATGCCAGTTGCATCATAAAAATCAAAACGATCCATATAGCAAACTGTGTAAGGCCCACGGCACCTATACCTAAGATTTTCCCCATCATCAGTTGAAAAGGTTTTACGGAGCTGATAATTACTTCGGCAATACGGTTTGTTTTTTCTTCCATTACGCCACGCATTACCTGTGTGCCGTAAATGATCATCATCATATAAATTAAAATGCCACAGGCAAATGAAACAGCCGAAGCTAAAAATGCTACACTTTTTTTGCCGCCCTCTTTGGTATCTATTGTATTATCAATATTTACATCTGCTGCAATGCTTTTATATTTGGCAGGGTCTATACCCTGCGCCAGTAACCGCTTTTCTTCTATTGCCTTGTTTACTATTTTTTCCAATGAAGAAATAGTTGTCAGGCTTACTGATGCCTGGCTGTGAAGAACAAAGCCACTGTCAATTGCAGGAATAAAAAGGAATGCCTGGTAACCTTGTGTTTTATATTTTTTTATAAACGAGTTTTCTGTCTCATTTTTTATAAAAGCAAAATCAATGTTTTTATTTTTCAATGCAATAGAATCATTCAGCAATCCTGCTTTATCAATTATAGCAATAGCCTGTTTATCTGTACCGCCCTTAATGGTAATGGCAATTATTATCCCGTAAAAAGCAACGATAACCAACGGTACAAGGATAGTAGTAATTAAAAATGATTTCTTTTTTACTCTTGTAAAATATTCACGGCTGATAATTAATCCTATCTTATTCATATTAATGGGATATAGTTATTAAATTTTTTGAAATTGCCTGGCTGTGTCGGTGCCTTCTACCAGTTTTATAAATATTTCATTCAGGGAGGGCATTACCTCATTAAAACCATTTATAGACACACCATTGTTTATAAAATATTGTAACACCTCATTTGTAGCAATGCCCGGTTTCATTTTTATCTGCATTTTATTTCCGGCGTGGCTTACAACACTGAATAAGTCCGATGATAAAGTATTATTAACTGAAGCCGATGCTGATTCTATGCTGTAAATATTTTCTTTAAATTCCTGCTTAATATTATTTACCGTACCATCTAATATTTTTTTCCCTTTATTCAGTAAAATGATATGGTCGCATATTTCTTCTACCTGTTCCATTCGGTGTGTGCTGAAAATAATAGTACTACCTTTTTGTGCCAGGTTAAAAATTTCTTCTTTAATAAGATTGGCGTTTACAGGATCCAGCCCGCTGAAAGGTTCATCAAGTATGATAAGTTTTGGATTATGCAATACTGTGGTAACAAACTGCAGTTTCTGGCTCATACCCTTACTCAGGTCTTCTACTTTTTTATTCCACCAGCTTTGCATTTCAAACTTTACAAACCATTCTTTTACTCTTTCAGATGCTTCTGCTTTGCTTAGGCCTTTTAGCTGGGCCAGGTATAAGGCCTGTTCGCCTATTTTCATTTTTTTGTACAGGCCCCGTTCTTCAGGCATATAGCCAATAGCAGCAGAATCTCTCAGCGGGTCAAATTTTTCCCCATGGAAATTGATCTCTCCACTATCCGGAAAAAAAATTCCGGTGATCATTCTCAGCAATGTTGTTTTGCCTGCGCCGTTTGGCCCAAGTAATCCAAAGATGCTGCCTTGCTCAATATTAAAGCTGATATCATCTACAGCTTTCTGCGTAGCATAATATTTTTTTATATTGTGTAGTTCTAAAAGATGCATAAACAGATAAGTTGTTTAATGAATAAAATTAGATGCTTTACAATTAATATTGTTACAAATTTTGTGTGAATGGAAAAAATAAATTCAAAGCCCGGCAAATATTTTCAATCAGCCTTAGTCCCGTTATCCCCACCTGAATGACATAGTCAGGCAGACGCTTTTACTTCGCCACAGACCCATCCTACAAAACCATCAGCGTGGTAACCGCTTCTACCGGGGCTAAAATTTCACCATCATATTTTCTCCAAAGCAGTCCTTGGACATAGCAGCATTTATAAAGGAAACTTTTTAAATAATATAAAACGCTATAATCCTAACCTATAACTATTAATCCTTAACCCGTAACTTTTTTATTAATACTTCCACAACTCTTTCTCCATCCATGGCAGCACTTACAATACCACCTGCATAACCACCGCCCTCGCCACAGGGATAAAGATTTTTTATTTGTGGATGGGTTAAATCCTCAGTGTTTCTTGGTATGCGAACCGGGCTGGAAGTACGGCTTTCTGTAGCCACCACTACTGCTTCATTGGTTAAATAACCCTTTAGCTTTTTGCCAAAGGCTTTAAAGCCTTCGGCCAAAGCCTCATAAATAAATGGAGGTAATACTTTATTAAGCGCTGCAGCTTGGAGGCCTGGTAAATAAGAATTAACCGGCAACGTTTGAGATGGTTTTTTCTCAATAAAATCCTGCATACGCTGGGCAGGGGCTTTAAACTTTTCGCCACCTGCATTATATGAATCCTGCTCTACCATCTGTTGAAATTTCATCAGCAACAATGGATCGGTTTCATCTAAACCTCTTAAACCTTTTAAACTCCTGAAACTTTTCAAAGCATCCTCCATCTCTACCTGCACCACCATCCCGCTGTTGGCAAATGGATTATTCCGCTTAGAAGGGCTCCAGCCATTTACAACCACTTCACCGTTGGCGGTAGCTGCGGGAGCAATAATACCGCCGGGGCACATGCAAAAGGAGAATACTCCCCTGCCATTAACCTGTTGTACCAGTGAATAAGATGCCGGCGGTAAAAATTCATTTCTTACGCTGCGATGGTATTGAATATTATCAATTAAAGACTGCGGATGCTCAATTCTTACACCAAGGGCAAAAGATTTGGCTTCAAGTAAAATATTTTTTTTATACAGCAACTCAAAAATATCCCTGGCGGAGTGGCCTGTGGCAAGTACGTATGCTTCGCCGGAAAAACTATCTCCGTCAGCAGTTACTACAGCATTTATTTCATTATTTCTAATAATATAATCAACAACTTTTTTTTCAAACAAAAACTTGCCGCCACAATCAGTAATCATTTGGCGAATGGCCGTTATTATCTGGGGCAGTTTGTTGGTGCCGATATGTGGATGGGCGTCGTACAGGATATTTTCGGGAGCGCCAAAAAAGACAAACAGGTTTAATATTCTTTCAATATCACCACGCTTACTGCTCCTGGTATATAGTTTTCCATCGCTGTAGGTACCTGCGCCACCTTCTCCAAAACAGTAATTGCTTTCGGTATTTAAAAGGCCTTCTTTATTTAAAGTCGCCAGGTCTCTGCGGCGGCTTCTTACATCCTTTCCTCTTTCTAAAATAATGGGCTGTATGCCTGCTTCAATAAGTTTAAGTGCAGCAAATAGTCCGGTGGGGCCAGCCCCGATAATAACTACTTGTTTGGCCGATTTGCCAAGGTCTTTAAAAGAAAATTTATTTGTATCCGGGGGGGAAAGAGGCTCATCTATAAAAGCATTTATTGTGAGATTTACAAATACATTTTTACTCCTGGCATCAATAGATTTTTTTAATATTTGGAAACCTGTTACGGTGGACAGTTTTTTGCCCGTGGCCGAAGCAATATATTTTTTTACAATCACATCATCTGCTGCCTCGGAGGGTAAAAGCTTAATAGCTATTTTTTGCTGCATACTCTTTAATTAGCTAATCAGCTAATTGGCTAATTTGCTAATTAAATCAGAAAGGTAAATCATCAACTGCGTCCGGCGCTGTGGAGGAAAACGTATCCAGTGGCTCCATGTACTCATTGTCAATCGCACTACTGGCGGCTGTTTTAAGAATTTGCTCTATACGCCATGCATCCAGGTTAGTAATATAATTTGTTTTGCCATCCTTCTCCCACTTACTTCCCTTAATATTAAAATATACTTTTATTTCGTCACCAATGTTTACTCTGTCAATGATGGCCGTTTTATCCTGTACACATTGAAACTTTACATAATTCACAATCGTTCTGCCATTAATATCCTCCGATTTTTCTACGGCAAATTCCCTGGTTTTAAAAGTTTCTGTGCGTTGCACTATATCATATTTTGCCACCAGTTTTCCGGTAAGTTCGTAACTCATAAAAAATGTAATTTATAAAGGTAAAAGTAAAGTTATTTTGCCATAATCAGGTTTCTAAAAAAAAATTTACAAGCGCAAAAGCGTGCCTGATTTAATATGTGACAAAATGCTATGTGAATAAAAAATATTTTTTTAATATAATTGCAAAAAATATCATTTAGCTTGGTATTTTCACACATGTGTACTGCCCTTGGGTTTGAGGCTAAAAATTATTTTTTGCTGCGATGCCATACTGTGGTTGTCTGGAAAAAACAAACAAATAAAAAATTTTTTTTTCAACAATTTATTTTGATATTCGCTGTCCCGCCAAAAAATTTTATTATTAAAAAATAAGATTGTTTTTTGGCTTCCTAATTCCCAAAGAAAGAACAAAATAACTCAATTATAAATTGCTTAAGGTATAATGGATAAAGCTTTTGATAAAGTATGGTCTGACTGTTTAGAGATTATCAAAGACATAGTAGAATGGCAACATTTTAAAACCTGGTTTGAACCCATCCGGGCAGTGGCTTTAAAAGAAAAAATTTTAACTATACAGGTGCCGAGTCAGTTTTTTTATGAGTACCTTGAAGAACATTATGTATCACTGCTTGCAAAAACTTTGAAGCGTGAATTAGGAAAGGAAGCAAGGTTGGAATACAGAATAATGGTTGATAGCGGCAACAGCAAAAATAAACCGCTGACAATGGATGTTCCGGGACATGGATATAAATCATATTCAAATAATGAAATGGATTTCCCTTTAGT
>JBDUCK010000200.1:0-6570 GCA_040003485.1 Ferruginibacter sp.
TAGAGCAAATAATCCTTAGCGCAGTTTCCGGAAATGAAAAAGCCGTAAGCCTTTATCAACAGGTAGGTTTTGTAGAATATGGAAAACCCGGGCACTACTTTAAAGCTGGTAAAAGTTATTCAACCCAATCATTTTTATTTTTAAATAAGCCAGGCATTGGCTAACACTCAGGAGTAGAATATAGCCTTGCAAATCTATCTACATCATATTGCCTTGTGCCGAAAGCGACGATTCTAAACTCAGGCTGTAAAAAACAAACCGGGAAAAAATAAAAAACAACACAAACTATTTCGCTTAAATTTAAACAGCTTAAGCTAACCTGCTTAAAAAAAATAATTATGGAAAGCAATGATAAATTTTCAAAAATTACAGGTGTAATTAATAAAACGGTAATGCGGATTCTTATCGGAATTATGACCTTTAGTTTAATACTGGCCTCATTACACCTTATTTATTTAGTGTATCAACATATATTTGATCATGCCCCTTATTTTCTTATTGATGTGTCAACGCTATTCGACATATTTAATTTAGTCCTGGTAATAGCCGTAGGATATGAATTGATTAAATCACTTGTTTTAATTATTTCTTCTGATACAATTCCTACTATCCCCATTATACAAATTGCCATTATTGCGGTTGCCAACAAGATCATAACACTTGATATAAAACATACAGAACCAAATATAATTATTGGGTTAGCCATATTGATCGGCACGCTTGGCCTTACTCATTTTTTGGTGAAATATGCTAAGCCGGTGAAAATGAACCGGGAAACGGAAGTTTAAAATTATTCTGCATAATAGTCACAATACTTAAAAAATACAAAAGCCATTTCTCTTGCATTAAAGAAATTGATACCCGGCATAGTTATTAAAATAGTAAGCAAAGTATCTGTCATGTTAAACTGATCATCAAAAAGATCAGTAACATTATCTTCTTGGTGATATCCTTCTGCCTGTTTCTTTTTCATTCTTTTCCATATCATATCTTATTACATCTTCTTCATCCGGGAATATAGTTTGTAGTGACGCTAATTTAATTATGGTTACCTGCAGAACAGTGTTAACTTAACGCCTGCCAAACCTAACTGCCCGGAGGCTATAAAATTTAAATAGAAATGAGAACACTTTTTTACAGCAGCAAAGCTTTTGAACGTTCATACCTGTTAAAGGAAAACACAGATGGACAAATCATTGAAATGATAACCGAAACGCTTAATGATAAAACGGCTCACCTGGCAAAAGGATTTGAAGCCATAAGTATTTTTACCGGCGATGATGCCTCTGCCGGCATATTAGAAAAACTGGAAGCCTGCGGGGTTAAATACATTGCTATCCGTGCCGCAGGCTATGATAATACTGACATCACCAAAGCAAATGAATTACGCATATGCGTGGCCAACGTGCCAAAATATTCTCCTCATGCTATTGCAGAACATGCGGTCGCATTAATACTGGCGTTGAACAGAAAATTAATTATTGGCCACCTGCAGTTACAGGCTCATAATTTTACCCTGGACAACTTAATAGGGTATAATTTAAATAATAAAAAAGTTGGCATAATAGGTACGGGAGAAACAGGGAGTGTAGCAGCAAAAATTCTTCATGGCTTTGGCTGTAATATCAGCGCTTATGATATTATGCCGGATAAGGAAAATGAAAATAAATTTGGTGTTACTTATACCAGCCTTGAGGAACTCTGTAAAACCGCTGACATTATCACTATTCATACCCCGTTGAATGAACAGACAAAATATCTCATCAATGATAAATTAATAAAGCTGATGAAGAGAGGGGTAATGATTATAAATACTGCAAGAGGGGCTGTAGTAAATACAGCAGATATAATCGAAAATCTTCTTACCGGCCAGGTTGGGTTTTATGGAATGGATGTGTATGAAAAAGAAAAAGGTATTTTCTTTTATGATTATAGTGATAAAGAATTAAATGACGGGCAGCTTATAAAACTTATGGCTATGCCCAGTGTATTGGTTACGCCGCACCAGGCTTTTGCAACCGCAGAAGCCCTGCAGAATATTGCTGCTACCACCATGTATAATTTAAATTGCTGGGCTAAAAATATGCCTTCGGAAAATGAATTGCCGCATCGCTGAGGAGTATTTATATAGAACTGCTGAGAAATATGCAATGGAAAATTCTATTGCTTACAATAAAAATCAATCAGTATAAAATAAGAGGGCAGAGGCATAAATGAAACCTTTATGATGAAGATATCTAAAGAAGAGGTACAGGTAGATGGAGTAGATGCACACGGGATTATTAAAATAATTACGCCCTCTTTTAAGCCATATTAATACTTGTTTTAATGAAAAATATATAAAATTTTTAAAAAAAGCTGCTATGGCATGGATATTGCCAAACATGTGAAAAATCAATTATTATGAAAAGAATATTTTTGACATGCTTAGTAGCAATGTCTCTTTTAGCAGCACAAGCTCAAACAACAAAAGGTGTTAAAAAGCATAAGAAATCACACGCTACGAGCCAGTCTAAAGCTGATGCAAAAGCTAAAGCAGCAATGGCTTTAAAAGAACAGGAAAGACAGGATAATATTGAAGCCCAAAGAGTTGAATTACTTAGATCAGATTCGGTAAGAAGAGATAACGATCGTATGGCAGATTCCAGCTTTGCACAAACTCAAACTATGTGGAAAGACAGTATGAACAAACAAATGGATACCACTTACACGAACAGGTACAAAAACATAAGCACACAAAAAGAAGATTGGGCTAAATTGGAAAGAAGCCGTGATGAAATAAATAAAGCTGCAAAATTAAGCGAAGGCCAGGGTAGGCAGGTTAAGAATATTAACATGTCTTATACTGATAAAGTAAAAATGATAAAAGGTGATGCGGCTCTTACAGAGCAGCAGAAAAAAGATCAACTGGTGGTTTTAAACACTGAAAGATTGGCAAGGATCAAAGCAATTATTGGTAATTCAAAAGCAAAAAGGCTTGAAAAAGAACGCAAAGAATATGTGCTGAAAAACGGAGCGGATATGGAAGAAGGATGGATTGACGAAGTAGAAGGCGTTGCAAAGAATAATTAAATTATAAAGATATATTCCCTCTGAAATATAATAGCCGGAATTGCTGCAATAGCAATTCCGTTTTTTTTTGTATCAAAAAGGAAGAAAGTATTTCTATACTTCATACGCTATTTAAAATTATAATTTAGCATTAGGATAGTTGTATTTTTGAGGCACAAATACCTGCTCATAAATATTTGGAATCAGACCTGTATGGATAATAAACATCCTGAATTTAGAACTGTCAATGTCACCCGTTATGTAGCACCACTTCGTGAAGGAGGCTCTATGCCTGCTATTGCAGAAGCAGATGATGGCTTTTTATATGTACTCAAATTCAGGGGCGCAGGGCAGGGGATAAGAGCATTAATTGCAGAAATAATTGGCGGCGAAATAGCAAGGGTATTGGGCCTGCGGGTTCCGGAGATAGTATTTGCCAACCTGGATGAAGCTTTTGGACGTACCGAGCCGGATGAAGAAATCCAGGACCTGCTGAAAGCCAGTGTAGGGCTGAACCTTGCGTTACATTATCTCTCCGGGAGTACTACTTTTGATCCGGTGGTAACAAATATAGATGGAACTTTAGCTTCCCAAATTGTATGGCTGGATTGCCTGCTTAATAATGTGGACCGCACTGCACGCAATACAAACATATTATTGTGGCATAAAGAAATCTGGCTTATAGATCATGGTGCCTCCTTATATTTTCATCACTCCTGGCACGAATGGAAAGAAAAAGCGACGCAACCTTTTGTGCATATTAAAGATCATGTGCTGTTACCATTGGCAAACGAATTAGAAAAAGTAGATGCAGTTTTTTGTGCTGTTCTTACTGATGAAGTTATACATTCAATTGTTGATTTAATTCCTGTGGAATGGCTTATTGGAGAAACCTCATTTGAATCTGTAGAAACTCACCGGCAGGCTTATGCACAGTTTTTAAAAATACGGGTTGCCCATTCAGGAATTTTTGTAAAAGAAGCACAACATGCAAGAGAAAAACTTATTTGAGTATGCCGTTATCCGTGTGGTACCTAAGGTAGAGAGGGAAGAGTTTCTCAACATCGGGGTGATATTATATTGTGCAAAACAACAGTATTTGCAAACCCGGTTTCAAATTGATAATAAACGCCTGGCAGATTTTTGTGGAGAAAGTGCCATACCCGAACTGGGCGAATATCTTAAAGCTTTTGAACAGATATCTATGGGCGAGCCTGGCAGCGGTGCCATCGGCAAGTTACCAATTGCAGAACGCTTTCGCTGGCTTACGGCTACCCGTAGTACAGTGTTGCAAACCTCTAAGTTGCACCCGGGGTTATGTGCAGATGCAGGAGGAATGCTGGAGAAACTATTTGCACAATTGGTACTGACGGGAAAAGATTAAATGCCCGGCGTCAGAAGAATTTTTTAAAAATGCAGACACAGGAGGTAAAGGATTGTATTTAGTGGTTACCAACTACGAGTTTTAAAACTTTAATTCATATTGAACATAATTTATGAAATCCTCTTCGGCAGTTTGACTCTGGATGTGAAGAAAAAAATAACATTTTTCCAGGCCCTGAAGAAACCATGACCGTAATTGTTTTTTCCATTGCTCAATGCGAAATAGATCCAATTCATGATCTCCCTGGCAATAGAATCTTATAAATGCATTACCGTTTGAAAGCTGCATATGCACTGTATCTCTTCGGGCAGGCGTATCAGTTATTACGGTGCCTATATTCAGGGTGTTTAATTCTTTTATGAATTCAGAAAGCAACCCGGGGTTGGTAAACCATTCTTCGTGGGTAAAGCCAATAGATAAAGGGAAATCACGGGGCAATAATTTCAGGTATGCTATAATATTTTCTTTAGCTGGTTGCTGCAAATGCGGCAACTGCAAAAAAGATACCCCCAGCTTTTCTTTAAACTCCCGCATCCTTTTTATAAACTCATTTGTTATCCCCATTTTGGTTAACCCTATCGGGCCGCTATGTGTAATGCCTTTATAAAACTCAGGGCAAAAATTAAAATCACTTCTTTCAACAGATCTGTACCACTTGTTTATTTTTTCTGTATCCGGGATATCATCATGCGTAGCATTTAATTCAATGGCATTAAATAATGCAGAATAAAAACCTGGCGTCCCGGGTTGTGGCGGAGGGCTGTTTTTCTTTTTTAAATTTTCCCGGTATGTCCACCTGGATAAACCGATATAAATTTTTGGGTTTATATTTTTATTCCCCGATAACCAGGGCTGTTCTGACAGAGGCAGAACAAACATTTCTTCTGTTAATCCTTCATAGGAGATCATTTCAAAATCCATAAACCTGGTTTTTTATAAATGCATCCTGTCATTTGCCGAAACAGGAATAAATGCAACTTCATACGTTGAAGATAAGCGATGTCGCAATCATCACTTTTACTGCCATTTATACCTCCTTTCAAAAATGATTTACGATTGTATATTTATGTAGTACTTCAATCAACCTTGAATATGAAGCCGGAAGTATTGAAACACTTAAGAAAATGGCGGATATGAATAAAGGCATAACCATTTTGCCCGAACTTGCCATTGCAGAACTTACCCGTGGCGAAAAGAAACAGGTGCGGCATTTTAAGGCCCCGGCTCCTGCGAGGGGAATAAGCATTGTTACTTATTACCATTTTGTAAAACAACGGATCATTGATGTGCTTAAAGAGGAAATTGTAAATGCACTGCCTGCAGAGATGCTTTCCTTAAAAAGAAAATTGATTACGGAAATTTAAAACAGTGTAACTATTTTTAAAATAAAGCAGGGTATTTAAAAGTCCGCAAGTTTCGGGTAGGCAAAGGATCTTTTCATTTCTACCTTTACACTATCAAAAAAAATACAGAAATGAAACAACAGGAAACAATCAATTACAACCGCATAGCCGAAGCAATTGATTACCTCACACAAAATTTTAAAGAGCAGCCAAACCTTGATGAAGTTGCAGAAAAAATCCATTTAAGCCCTTTCCATTTTCAACGGCTTTTTACAGAATGGGCAGGCGTAAGTCCAAAAAAATATCTGCAATATATAAGTGTAGAGCATGCAAAAAGCATATTGAAAAACAAGCAGGCCAGCCTGTTTGATGCAGCATATGAAACCGGCCTTTCCGGTACAGGGCGGCTGCATGACCTGTTTATTAAAATAGAAGGAATGACTCCTGGTGAATTTAAAAACGGTGGTGAAAATCTTTTTATCAATTACAGCTATGCTGAAAGCCCTTTTGGAAATATACTGGTTGCATCTACCATTAAAGGCATTTGTTATATGGCATTTGCTGAGGATGAAAAAAAAGCGCTGGAGGATTTACAACAGCATTTTCCCCAGGCACATTTTAAACAAATGCTTGATCTAATTCAGCAAAATGCGTTATATATTTTTACGCACGACTGGAGTAAACTTCACCAGGTAAAACTGCATTTAAGAGGAACAGATTTTCAAATGAAAGTTTGGGAAACATTATTGAAAATCCCGATGGGAAAATTATCTACCTACGGAAATATTGCAG